>JAJTIB010000017.1 GCA_021300075.1 Rickettsiales bacterium | reverse complement strand
GTGAGTGCGCTCAGCCTCATTGCATTCTCACGCGCCCAGAACGAGACCATTGCGGCCGCGCGCATGGCGACGCTCGAGCGCCTCGCCCCGGTCTTCAGCCTGCTCGCCAAACCCGTGGAATCATGGCATCGTATCGGCGGCTGGGTCGATGGGGTCATGACTGCCCATCAGCAGAACCAGAAGCTCAAGAATGAAAATGATACGCTCAGGCACTGGCAATCAGTGGCGCTCGCGCTCAAAGCTGAAAACCAGGCTCTGCGTGAGTTGATGCAATATCAACCCGTCAGTGGCGCGACCTATATCAGCGCCAAAGTCACGGGTGATCTGGGCGGTCCGCTTAGTCAGCGCCTGTTAGTGAATGCCGGTCGCGAAGAAGGGGTCAAATCCTATCAGGCGGTGGTGGATGCCCACGGCCTTCTTGGGCGGGTGATGTCCACATCGCCCCACAGCGCAGAGGTGATGCTCATCAGCGATGTTACTTCACGCATTCCTGTGATTGCGGCAGATTCGCGCGACCGCGGGATTCTGGTGGGGACAGGCGAGGAAATGATGCAGTTGTCGTTTCTCTCTCCCAGCCACCGTGTTAAGGTAGGCGACATGATTGTGACCACTGAAGATGGCGGATTGATGCCGCCCTCAATCATTGCCGGAACGGTGTTCAGCATCAAAAACGGCACGGTATGGGTACGTCCGGTACGTCCCGTGACGGGTCCCGAATTCGTGCGGATTGTGCAACATCATTCCCACTGATATAACGCGCAGATATGACGCGCGCGCATTATTCTTTTTCTGACCAGTTGCGACTGTTGATTCCTGCAGGCCTAAGCCTTTTTCTGGTGCTTCTGGGCGTGGTTCCCTCGGTGGTTCACGGGCTGCATCTTTACCCCGAAATAGTCATTTTGCTGACCTGTTTCTTTGTCAGCTACTCCCCCGCCATTTGGCCGCTCTGGTTCGGGTTTCTGATCGGCCTCCTTCAAGATCTGGTACGCGGTACAGCACTCGGGCCACAGGCACTGCTGGTGATGCTGTTGACGCTGGCACTTCGCCGTCGTGCGGGACGCCTGAACCGCCAGAATTTCCGGGTACTTTGGCTGGAAGTGACGGTGATGACCGTGCTTTACCTCAGCGCGCTTTGGCTGATAATGGCGTGGGTAAATCAGGTATGGATGCCGATATGGCCAACAATTAAAAGTATGATTGTGACGGTGCTGTGGTATCCAGTTCTGCATCTTTTATTGCAATGGGTGCTGCCGATGCTGCCAAACATGACACCGAGGAAATAACCCTGTAAAGTCATCTGAAGAAATCATCGTCCCTGATATTCTTCGTTATCCTCGCGGAGTTACCCCTTCACAGAACGGTCCGGCACATCGCCTGCCCTCACGCGCTGGCGGGGTTAATCCATTTTGTCTGATAAATTGACCAAACTAAGGATAGCCTTTCTGGACAGATGGGCGAAGCTTGGTTAAGGCTTTGAGGATGCGCCGCCCCGCTGATCAGAAAAAAATGATTGATCGCCGCACCCTAATAATTGGTGGGGTGCAGGCGACAGCGGCGCTCGCGCTCGTCGGGCGGCTATCCTACCTACAGTTTGTGCGCGGCGATGAATTTACCACCGAGGCTGAAGGCAACCGCATCAAAGTGCAGTTGTTAATTCCGCCGCGCGGCATCATCTCCGATCGTATCGGGGTAGTCATGGCCGCCAATGACGTGAACTTTCGTCTGTTACTGGATCGCGATAAACCAGCGCAGGCGCGCGAGACACTGATGAAGATCGCCTCGCTGCTCGGTTGGTCAGATGCCATGCGGGATAAATTGCTGGCGGAGATTCACCCGCGTCGTCGCGCCGCACCCCTATTGCTGATGGAGCAGCTGCCGTGGGAAAAGATGGCCAAAATCGAATTTCACTTGCCGGAATTGCCGGGCACAGCAATCGAGGAAGGCCAGTGGCGCAATTACCCGTTTGCTGATCATGCGGCGCATCTGATTGGCTATGTCGGCAAGGTAGCGGAAAGCGATAACCGCGACCATCCCCTTCTAAAACTGCCAGATATGAAAATCGGCAAAAACGGCATTGAATATCTGTTTGAAAATCGGCTGCGCGGGGTGGCGGGAACACGCCAGACGGAAGTGAACGTGCTCGGCCAGCCCATTCGCGAACTATCCAAAAAAATGCCCCAGCCCGGGGGCACGCTGGCCTTAACGGTGGATAGTCGGTTGCAGGAATTTATTGTCGGTCGCCTGGGCGACCACTCCGGCGCGGTGGTGGTGATGAATGTCCATAACGGTAATGTCCTGGCCCTGGTATCCATGCCGGCTTTTGACCCCAATGAATTCAGTAAAGGCATCCGCGAAGATTACTGGAAGGCCCTCAATGCGAATGAGAAAGTCCCACTCATGAATAAGGCCATTACCGGCCAATACCCCCCCGGATCGACCTTCAAGATGCTGGTGGGTCTGGCCGCCTTGCGTGCAGGCAAGATGCATGCGGGCACAACGGTATTCTGCCCGGGCCACTTCATGCTTGGCAATCACCGTTTTAATTGCTGGAAACCGGAAGGCCACGGGACAATGAATTATACTTCTGCCATTGCCCAGTCCTGCGACACGTTCTTTTACACGGTCGGGCGCGCCGCAGGGATTGAGGCGATTTCCGCCATGGCGCACGACTTTGGGCTGGGTAGTTCGACTGGTCTGGGACTAATGGGTGAGAAACCCGGGATTATCCCCGATCCGACCTGGAAGAAAAGAGTGCGAAATACAATCTGGCATCCAGGCGAGACCATCAATACCAGTATCGGCCAGGGCGATGTACTGACGACACCGCTGCAACTGGCGGTCATGACAGCACGGATGGTGAATGGCGGTAAAAAAATTCTACCCCGTCTAACGCTCGAGACGGAGATTCGCACGGAAGGCTTTATCGATATTGATCCTGAGTATCTGAACCTCGCTGTCGAAGGCATGGACATGGTAACCAATGATCCGCGCGGCACCGCCTATGGCAGCGGCATCCGTGAACCGGCCTTCCGTTTTGGCGGTAAAACCGGAACCTCGCAGGTACGACGCATTACCATTCGCGGGCAGGACCAATCAAAAATTCCCTGGCGCTTCCGCCACCATGCCCTTTTTGTTGGCTATGGCCCCACGCCGAAACCGGATTATTGTTGCGCAGTGATGATTGAGCACGGCGGCGGCGGGGCATCGACGGCCGCGCCCATCGCGCGGGACGTGATGCGTAAAACTCTGGAATTGATGGAAACCGCAACGTCACCAGCGGAGAAAGAATCATGATATTCTCCATGCAGAAATTGCGCCGTTCGCTCCGCAGGGCGCGGGAGATGAGTGCCCTCATGCTGCTGGTAATGGGGCTATTGCTGCTGTTTGGTCTGGTGATGCAGTATTCGGCCGCCGGCGGCGATTCCCGTGTCTTTGCGATTCCTCAGGCCATCCGCGCGATGCTTGGGCTCATGGTGTTTTTTCTACTGGCTTTGATGTCCTATCAACGGCTTTTTCGCCTGTCCTATTTTGCTTATGGCATTGGCCTGATGCTGCTTATCGTTGTTGAGCTGATTGGGGTAATTGGCATGGGCGCACAGCGCTGGGTCAGTCTTGGGCTTTTCAATCTGCAACCATCAGAGCTGATGAAAATCGCGATGATTCTGGCAATTGCCCGCTACTTCCATAATGCGACACTGGAAGGTTCGCGCCATCTATTCCTGCTGGTCGCACCCGCGCTACTGGTGGCCGTGCCAGCAGTGCTGATTCTCCTGCAGCCCAATTTAGGTACGGCGACAATTCTGCTGTTTATCGCCTTCGTGATGTGTTTTGCCGCAGGCATCCGCTGGCATTATTTCGCAGTCGTAATACTTGCAGCGCTCGCCGCACTACCTTTAGGCTACAGTATGTTGCATGATTACCAGAAGCGCCGGGTGATGACGTTTCTAGACCCGGCCAGCGATCCACTAGGAGCGGGCTATAACATTATTCAGTCACAGATTGCGATTGGCTCGGGCGGATTTTTCGGCAAGGGCTTACTGAAAGGCTCACAAGGTCAACTTGATTTTCTGCCCGAAAAACAAACCGACTTTATTTTCACCATGCTGGCTGAGGAACTAGGCTTTATTGGTTCCCTATCCCTGCTGCTGCTTTATGCGATACTTTTGGGCTTTGCATTACTGCTCATGCGTAATTGCCGCCACGCCTATGGGCGATTGATTGCCGCCGGGGTTACCGCTTTACTGTTCGCCCATATTTTTATCAATATAGCGATGGTGATGGGCATGATTCCGGTCGTGGGCGTGCCGCTACCGTTTTTATCCTATGGCGGGTCATTTCTCATGACCACGCTTGCAGCCTGCGGTCTCTTGATGCATGTTTATCTCAACCGCGATGCCAAAATCCCAAAGAATTCAGGGTTTGAGCTGTAGAACAATTCCTATTTAAGCAAGAAATCTAAAGCATTTAACGTTAATTTTTGCTACAATCAAAGTCCATGAAACAATTCTTCCAGCAGCAATCCGGAGCGACCATTATCGAATTTGCGGTGGTGGCGCCGGTGGTTTTTTTGCTGCTTATGGGCCTTATTGAATTTGGCCGGATCGGCTTTACGCAGGTGGCAATTGAAAGCGCTACGGCGAGTGCGGCGCGGAAAGCAAGTATCGGCAAAGCCATCAGCGGCGACCGAGTACAATATATCAAGCAAACTATTCGTAACAAGCTGGCCAGTGCCCTCAATGAGAATCAATTGATTATTTCCGCCAATACTGTGGCGGCCGGGGGCGTTACGGCAACACCGGATATATGTATGAAGTCGCCGCCAGTGATTGGCGGTCCATGCGATCCGCCGCTGCTGTTTGAAGATGTCAATGGCAACGGCGTTTACGACGCCAGCGTGCCAGCCGTAAGTCTGGGCAATCCCGGTGATATTATCGAGGTAAGGGTATTTTATCCATGGTCATTGCAAATCCCACTGATGAAGCAGTTTTTTGGACAACGCGGGGTGCTGATGTTGACCTCCTCGGCGATTGTCAAGAATGAGGCATTTTAACAATGCGGATGATGCGTAACATTTTCCAATACTGGCGGCAAAGCCAGATGGGTGCAGCATTGATTGAAACGACATTGGTGCTGCCGCTATTAGCCCTGCTAGTGCTGGGCAGCGTTGAGCTGGTGCGCTACATCCTGATTGTGCAGAAGGTGGATAAGGCGGCTTATGCAATCGGTAACGTGGTGGCACAATCCATCCCCGCCCAGACGGGGGTGGTGGACGGCATTAATCAGTTTCAGATCAATGAGATTGCCGATTTATTCGATAATCTGATGCGTCCCTATGATGATCCCGCCCGGCAGTCGATTACCATTCGTTCGATTCGTAAAGAGAATGGTGTTTTTTACCAGAAATGGACCAGCGCTGGCGGCACGAAAACCGACCGCGACAAGGTGGTAACGTTTACCGGCGCGGTTGCGAGTAATCTATCAGCGCTGGACGATGGACAGAATACCATCATTGTCGAACTCAGCTATGACTACGAACCGATACTGGGCAATGTGCTGGGGGGGTTGGGATTCAACATTCAATCAGCAACTCTGCCGCGCACTTCCTATCAGGCGCCACGCAATGGCCAATTAATTTGCCTGCCACCGATCTTTCTCTATGAGGAGTGCTGGCCCTGCCAGGTAGTGCGCGATATTTCTTCCTGCTATTACTTGAATCCAACCCAACCCGCTTATCCAGGTCAGAATTCAAGCCCTTACTGCGGTATTTATTACAATCTGGATGGCACCTTCACCGTTGATGATAGTGGCTGTGACTGGAGTTGGGAAGATCCGCCGCCCTATTGCGTAGTGTACGATATCATACTGAACTGCAATACGTTTGATACTAACGGAAATTGCATCGCCCCGAACGATACCGCCAATTGCATTGATTTCGACGATCCGCCGCCGTTTATGAAGCCGCCGGCAGGCCAGGTATTCTGCAATACTAACTGCAGCTCCCCTCCAAGTCCGCAAAATGGTGGCTGGACGGATTGGAGCGCCTGTTCACGCACTTGTGGTGGCGGTATTCAGACCCGTACCTGCACCAATCCCGCCCCAATCAATGGCGGTGTCCCCTGCAGCGGCCCGGAAGTACAAAGCTGCAACACCGAAGCCTGCGTGGGATTAGAATGTCCTGAAGCTGATGCTTACGCTGCGGCAATAGGAACTGTACCATGTACGCCGGGGACTTGGGTATTCTTACCTTTATGCACGTGCGGCTTCAACACCGTCGCGCAAAGTGCGAGATGCAAAGACGATGGGTCGGATTGGATTCATTACATGGGCGCGGTTGTGCCGATGTGCCCGTGAGTTAGATAAAAGAACCGAAACCTGTTTCAACCATCGCCCGCTTTTATTGCGGGATCTGGTGCTTTATAGACAGTTGCATAAATAATTACATATCATTATTTATGCGTCTCGCTCGCTACGCGGCGCAAAACCGCCGCTTTCGGCGGACGGTTTTGATACTCACTTGTGCAATAAATTGCTCAAGTGAGTATCAAAAGCCTTAAAAGAACCACCCTCCCCCTACCCCTTTCGCCACGGGGTTTGAGCGACGGAAACAAGGCTTTGGGTTGACGGCGCAAGGGGACACAACAACGAAGCCAAGATGGGAGAAGTAGGGAGTTATGCGCCCCCCGTTCTTTTGGATAAGATGGATGGGTTAGCCACCCCTTCGCCAAAGGCTGTTAGCTTAATCCTGCTTAAACAAGACATGCCGCAGCATGTCAGGGTTTTCGAGGACTTTGCCCGTACCATTGGCCACACAAGACAGTGCGTCTTCGGCTACAAATACGGGTAGGCCGGTGGCCTGAGAAAGCACCAAATCCAGATGTTTGAGAAGCGCCCCTCCGCCGGAGAGTACAATACCTTTATCGACAATGTCGCTGGAAAGTTCCGGCGGGGTGGATTCGAGCGCCACTTTTACCGCCTCGATAATCTGGTTGACCGGGTCAGCCAGCGCCTCCGCAATCTGCGCCTCCGACAGAAGCAATTCCTTCGGCACGCCATTCATCAGGTCGCGGCCTTTGATTTCAACCAGACGCCCATGCCCATCCGGCGGTGGGCAGGCCGCGCCGATTTCCTTCTTAATGCGCTCGGCGGTGGCCTCGCCAATCAGCAGATTATGATAGCGGCGGATATAGCTGATAATTGCCTCGTCCATCTTGTCGCCACCGACTCTTGCGGAGCGCGCATAAACAATCCCGCCCAGCGAAAGCACCGCCACTTCGGTCGTTCCACCACCAATATCGACAATCATGGAGCCGGTCGGCTCAGTTACAGGTAGCCCCGCACCGACCGCCGCGGCCATCGGTTCTTCAATCAGGAATACTTCGCGCGCGCCGGCATTTTCGGCGGCTTCCTGAATAGCGCGGCGCTCGACCGGCGTCGAACCCGAAGGGACGCAGATGATAATCAGCGGACCGGTAAAGCTGCGGCGGTTATGGACGCGGTGGATAAAGTATTTGATCATTTCTTCGGCCGAGCGGAAATCGGCAATCACCCCGTCTTTGAGCGGACGGATAGCCTCAATTTTTTCGGGCGTGCGGCCGAGCATGAGCTTGGCTTCATTACCAAACGCGTAAGGCACCATCATGCCGCGTTCCTGGCGCATGGCGACGACGGAGGGTTCATTAAGCACAATGCCACGCCCCTTAACATAAACAAGGGTGTTGGCAGTGCCGAGGTCAATGGCCATGTCTTCCGACATCAGGCCAAGCAGTCTTCCAAATCCGAACATTAGCGAGCGACCTTTTTGTTGTTGTTATTCTGTGCGAGTGTATCAACCTGATCAGTAAGATGTATCCGCCGCGCGTAAGAGTCAAGTTTGTTGAGCGCATGGATATAGGCTTTGGCAGAAGCCACGAGCGTATCTACATCCGCCCCGTGGCCGGTGACAAGCCGCCCCGCGCGCGCAAGCCGCACGGTGACTTCTGCCTGCGCGTCCGTCCCGCCGGTAATGGCGTGCACCTGATAGAGTTTGAGCTCGGCTTCCGCGGCCTCCAGCACCAGCGATTTAATCGCCTTGAAGATTGCATCCACCGGGCCATTGCCCTCTTTCTTCGTGGTGCGTTCCTTACCGTCAATCACCATGCCGAGGCGCGCCATTTGCGGCCCGTCCGTTCCGCATTCAATTTGCAGCGAGGCAAAGGCAAAACGCTCCCCCTCCCCTTCCGTATCGAGCAGCGAGAAGATATCCTCGTCGAAAATTTCCTTCTTTTTATCAGCGAGCGTTTTGAAACGCACAAACGCATCTTCGAGCTGATTCTCGCCCACGCGCAAGCCCAGCTCCGCGAGCTTGTCCTTGAACGCCGCGCGGCCGGAATGTTTGCCCATGACGAGGTTCGTCTTGCCCACCCCGACCGATTCGGGCGTCATGATTTCATAGGTGTCGCGGTGTTTGAGCATTCCGTCCTGATGGATGCCGGATTCATGGGCAAAAGCATTCGCCCCCACAATCGCCTTATTCACCTGCACGCTCTGGCCGGTCACTTGCGTGACAAGGCGCGAGGCGCGCATGATATACTCCGTTTTCACCCCGCAGGTGACGCCGTAAACATCCTTGCGGACGTTCAGTGCCATCACCACTTCCTCAAGGCTGGTATTGCCCGCGCGCTCGCCAATGCCATTAATGGTGCATTCAATCTGCCGCGCCCCAGCCTTCACTGCGGCGAGGGAATTCGCGGTCGCGAGCCCCAGATCATTCTGGCCATGGAAACTGAAGATCACGTTTTCCGCACCCGGCACTTTGCCCATCACATGGGTGAACATGTTCGCAATCGTTTCGGGCGTACCGTAGCCCACCGTATCCGGCAAGTTGATGGTCGTCGCCCCCGCTTTGATAGCCGCCTCCACCGCACGGCAGAGATAATCAAGCTCGGTGCGCGTCGCATCCATCGCGCTCCATTCCACATTATCGGTAAAGCTGCGGGCAAGCGTCACCGCGTCGCGAATTACCTCTAGCGCCTGATCCTGCGACAGCTTGAACTGGTGGGTCAGATGAATCTCGCTCGTGCTCATGAAGGTGTGAATGCGCGGGCGGCGGGCGGGTTTC
>JAJTIB010000064.1 GCA_021300075.1 Rickettsiales bacterium | reverse complement strand
CACCGGTCCCTTCGACTTCAGTCGCCACCCAGCGCCTTAAAGGCATGAGCCAGGATATTGGTACCGCCAAGACGCGCACAATCCTGGCCCTGTTCCAGAGTGAACTCGCGGCCGACCTTGCCGATGAATTGCGGCTTGCCGCCCTGCATAGGTAATTGACCCGAAACAAATGCCATACCGCCCGCCACTACCACTGGCACATAATTCGCAGCCGGCAATGAGACTTCGGGCAGAACGATTCCTAATTCTTTTAATTTTTTTGCAATCTCGGTCATAAACGGCTCCAAAGTTAATAATGGATGAATTTCAAACCCCTGCTGTGACTTAAATACATCGAGAATGGATTTTTATGGCACAGAAAATAGCGCCTGTCATAAAATTTTAACTATTTTGTAATTATTTTGTGTTACTCATAGAAAACGAATAAATCAACTCGTGATTATTACACATACTACTAACCCCAAAGGAGTCTCTATGAAATTCACCAATCTCATGACCGCCGATCGGCTCTGGGCACTTTGCCTGTGCATGGTGGTTGTTTATGCAACATTTCTGATGCCGTCTGTCGCCTATGCAGGGGACACAATTGGCGAAGTACTCTGCGAAGTAGCCGATTGGTTCAAGGGCCCGGTTGGTCAGGGGATTGCAACATTGGCCATTATTGTGGTCGGGATTGGCGCCCTGATGGGTAAAGTCTCCTGGGGTATGGCCATCATTGTTGGCATTGGTGTCGCGGTGATTTTCGGTGCCCCCACCATCGTGAATGAGCTTGGTACCAGCGGTAGCGGCTGCTAGTTAAATTTCAGCTTCAGCGGCGCTGCTTTGTCTAGTCGCAAGGCAGCGCCGTTACTCTATCAAGCACATCATCATGCCGGGATGGCAGGGACCGCATGAGGGAATTTTCTTCCATTCTTTCACGGCTTGGGCTTGGCAAACCACCTGAGTCCGAGAATCTTGAGGCCTTCCGCGATATTGCGGATGATGTCATTGAGTCAGATTTTGTCCCCTATGCCTGTCTGGCCGATCCGTTTTCCATCTTCACAAAAAATGGTGAGATTCTCCAGATCGTCCGAATTCCAGCGAGTGCAGCGGCAGAAACTGGGGATTTACGTAAAGCGATCCGGGAGGCCTTATTCAAGGCCATCCCAGATACCAGCTACGCTATCTGGATCCACACTATTCGTCGCCGCCAGAATTTGAGCCTCAAGGCCAATTTCCACGACGGATTTTCACGTCAGGTCGAAGACAGCTGGAATAAAAGCCAGCATTGGAACGAAGCCTTCAGTAACGACCTCTATCTTTCCATCGTCAAAGCCGGCCAACCAGCAAGCCTTACCGATTTTACCGCCATCCGTCATAGTTTCTGGCCAAAACGTGACGCACAGATTCGTAATGACTATCTGGATGCGGCCAACCAGGAATTAACCACAACCGTCGATGCGATTCTGGCCTACCTTAATAAATTTGAGGCGACGCGGCTACAGGTCATCACCCGCGACGGGACGAGCTTCTCGGAACAGCTCGAATTCCTCGAATCACTGATTAATCTTGAATCCCGCCCCATGCCCATCGTCGAACGGGATTTATCGCACTATCTAACCAGCGGTGAGATTACCTTTGGCTTCAACGCCATGGAGGTTCGCACCGCCGAAGGCAAGCGCCGTTTTGCGGCGATCATGACCATGAAAGAATACAAAGAATCTTCGCTCGCGGCAATTGACCGGTTTTTAGAAATTCCCTGCGAACTCATCGTCACCCAGTCGTTCGACTTCATCGGCGCAAAACAGGCCAAAGAGTCCTACGAAAAGCAGGAACGCTATCTACGGCTCGGTGGCGACAAGGACCTTGCGAACTGGGCCGAAATCTCGCATCTGATGGAACATAAGGAGCAGCCGGAGAAAGCCTACGGCCAACAGCAATGCTCGCTGTTTCTGATTGCACCGAGTATAAAAACGCTTGATGCCAACATCAAGCTGGTACGCAAGGCACTAACGCGTATTGGCGTTGTCGCCTACCGCGAAGATCTGAAATTCGAGCAGATGTACTGGGCCCAGCTGCCGGCGAATTTTCCCTTCATCACCCGCAACCGTTCCATCAATGCCATGCATCTGGCAGGGTTCGCGAGCCTCAAAGGCTGCTCCACCAGCACTGTCATTCAAGGCCCATGGGGATCACCAGTGGCGCTGTTTGCTAACACCGCCGGCACACCCTATTATTTTCACTTTCATCGGCAGGGGGTCGGGCATACTTCCATCATCGCGCCACCCCATGCAGGGCGCACAACACTCACCCATTTCCTGCTCGCACAAGCACAACGGCTCAAGCCGCGACTATGGTATCTCGATACGCGAGGGCGGGCCCAATCTTTTATTCATACCCTGGGTGGGGAGTATCAGCGCCCCGGCACTCTCGCTGCGCCCATCAATCCGCTCAAGCTGACAGATAATCCTGCCAACCGTGAATTTCTGACCTTATGGCTGGCCACCCTACTCGATCCCGAAGGAAAGAAATTATCAAGTGGCCTGCTGAATTTCTTCGACCAAATACTGGCCGGACTCATGCCGATCGCACCCGAGCGACGATCGCTGGCGGTACTGCGCGACATCCTTAAAGAAGCGGATCCGGTGCTCGCCGGTCAAATGAACGCCTGGGTACAAGGCGGCAACCAGGGCAATCTGTTTGATGGTCTGGGCGATAGCTTCTCGACCACTGCCATTCAGGGGTGGGATCTCTCCCATGTGATGGCAACACGGACGACGCGCAACTCCCTCGCCGGCTATCTTTTCCACCGCCTGACCATGGCGCTCGATGGCAAACCCACCATTTTGGTGCTTGATGAGGGATTCCTGCTGCTCGACGACCTGCTGTTTGGACCCCGCGCGGCAACATGGCTCGATTATCTCGCCCGCATGAATTGTATGGTT
>JAJTIB010000194.1 GCA_021300075.1 Rickettsiales bacterium | reverse complement strand
GATTTTTCCCTTACGCGGGTTGACATCAGATGACTGGGAGAGCTTGAGCCTTGGCGGTAAAATTCTGGATTATTTCTGGCATATCACCCTGCCCGTCCTTGCCATGGTCATTGGCGGCTTCGCCTCGCTGACGCTGCTTACCAAAAATTCATTTCTTGAAGAAATCAGCAAACATTACGTCATGACGGCGCGCGCCAAAGGTCTGCCCGAGCGGCGCGTGCTTTACCGCCATGTATTCCGTAACGCCATGCTGATTGTGATTGCCGGCCTGCCTGCCGCTATTATCGGAATTTTATTTACAAGCTCACTCCTCATTGAGGTGATTTTCTCGCTCGACGGGCTGGGGCTTCTTGGCTTTGAAGCCGCGCTCAGCCGCGATTACCCGATCATGTTCGGCACGATTTTTATCTATACCCTGATAGGGCTTGTGCTGAAACTCTTAGGCGATATCACCTATATGCTCGTCGATCCGCGCATTGATTTTGAGGCGAGGCAGTGATGGATAGAAAGGGTCAATCCGTTAAGGTTACAGACCTTCTCCAAACTCCCTACTCCCCCCCTGAGGGGGAGTCGAAACGCTCCTTCAGCGTTTCGGTGGGGGGTGACACGGGAAGAAATCCCCCCACGGAACTCGCGGCGCTACGCCCCGCAAGTTCCTGCTCCCCCTCAAGGGGGGAGCAGGGTAACGAACCCGGCCGAGCTTGCCTTAGCAAGGATAAGGAAGGGGCTATGGTTCGGCATGACTGAAAAATCCCTACAATCCACCCAGCCACTTTCAATTCCGCGCCGCCGCTGGAAAACCTTTAAGGCCAACCGGCGCGGCTACTGGTCATTCTGGATTCTGCTTGTCTGCTTTATCTTAAGCCTTGGCGCCGAATTCATTGCCAATGACCGTCCCATTTTGGTGAAATACAAGGGCGAGTATCTCTTCCCGATTTTCAGAACCTACACCGAAACTGGCACGTTCGGCGGGGTGCTTGAAAGCGAAGCGGATTATAACGACCCCTGGGTGACCCACGAAATTAACCGCCATGGCTGGATGATTAAACCCCCCATCCCGTATAATTATACCAGCATCAATTTTGACATCACCCGCGCCCCCTCGCCCCCCAGCAGCAGCAACCTCCTTGGCAGCGACGATCAGGCGCGCGATGTACTGGCACGGGTAATTTATGGCTTTCGCACTTCGATGTTATTTGCGCTCATTCTCGTTTCACTTTCGAGCATTGTCGGAGTCGCGCTCGGCGCGCTTCAAGGATATTTCGGCGGACTTCTGGATCTGTTCCTGCAGCGCTTCATCGAGATGTGGCACGGCCTGCCCGTCTTATTTCTTCTCATCATCCTGTCTTCCATGGTCGTGCCTAATTTCTGGTGGATTCTGGGCCTCATGCTCTGTTTCACCTGGATGGGGCTGGTCGATCTGGTGCGCGCCGAATTCTTGCGTGCACGGAATTTTGACTATGTACTCGCCGCCCGGGCGCTTGGCGTGCCGGAACTGACCATCATGTTCCGCCATGTATTGCCCAACGCGCTTGTCTCGGTGTTCACCTTCGTGCCGTTCATGGTGGTAGGGGCGATTACCACCCTCGCTTCGCTCGATTTTCTCGGGTTTGGCCTGCCTTCGGGCTCGCCCTCGCTTGGCGAATTGCTGCAACAGGGTAAGAATAACCCGCAATCCGCATGGCTGGGGCTTGTCGGGTTTTTCGTGCTCGCCATTACCTTATCCCTCACCCTCTTTATCGGCGAGGCAGTGCGCGACGCATTCAATCCACGCAAGATTTTCAGCGGAGAAGCGCGATGACCTTACTGCGGATTGAAAATCTCGAAATCGGTTTTGGCAGGGGCTCGCAATATCGTGCGGCGGTAAATGGTGTTTCGTTAACACTTGAAAGAGGCGAATTGCTGGCGCTCGTCGGCGAATCCGGCTCGGGCAAATCCTTAACCGCACTTTCGGTGATGCGGTTACTGCCAAAAGAAGCAATCTTAAGCGCAGCCAGCGAGATCACCTTCCAGGACGAAAGGCTGCAGTCAGCCACATGGCGGCGGATTCAGGCGCTGCGTGGCAACCGCGTCGGCATGATTTTTCAGGAGCCGATGACAGCACTCAACCCGCTCCACCCGATTGAACAACAGCTGGTCGAATCCTATAAATGGCATCATCAGGCGCGCGGCATGGCCGCCCAGGAAAAAATCAAACAACTACTCAAAGCGGTCGGGCTACCGCATTTTATTGGCCGCAAGCATGTCTATCCGCATCAACTCTCCGGCGGCGAGCGCCAGCGCGTCATGATCGGTATGGCAATTGCCAACGATCCGGATCTGTTGATTGCCGATGAGCCCACCACCGCGCTTGACGTCACTTTGCAGATACAGATTCTGAAGTTGATTAAGACGCTGCAGACCGAGCGCAATATGGGCGTATTGCTCATCACCCATGATCTGAGCACAGTGCGTAAAGTTGCAGATAAAGTGGCGGTGATGCAGCAGGGAAAAATTGTTGAAACCGGAAGCGTCGCCGATATTTTTGAGCGCCCCCGACATCCTTACACCCGACTGCTGCTGGATTCCATGCCCCATGGCAGCGCCGTGCCCATCCCTCGCCCAGCGGTGGATGTGCTGCGAACGGAGAGCATTTCGGTGCGCTACCCGATCAAATCGAGCGTTCTTCGGCGCACGATTGGCTATACGGAGGCAGTAAAAAACATCCCGCTTTTCATCCGCGCCGGAGAGACGGTCGGGGTAGTTGGCGAATCCGGCTCGGGCAAATCCTCGCTCGGTTATGGCGTCCTGCGCCTCGTCAAGGCCGAGGGCGAGGTGGTTTTTCTCGGCCAGCGCATTGATAATTTGAAAACACGCGCCCTGCGCCCTATCCGCAAGAACATGCAACTTGTGTTTCAAGACCCATACGCCAGCCTGAACCCACGCATGACAGTGCGCGAGATCATCGCCGAGGGGCTGCTGGTGCATCAACGCCCGCGCCCGGGGGCGGCAGAAATTGACCGGGCGGTGGACGCCATCCTTGAGCAAGTCGGGCTGACAGTCGCCATGAAAACCCGCTACCCGCATGAATTTTCCGGCGGCCAGCGCCAGCGTATCGCGATTGCCCGCGCGATGATTCTGAAGCCCAAACTGGTGGTACTGGATGAACCGACCTCGGCGCTTGATATGTCT
>JAJTIB010000018.1 GCA_021300075.1 Rickettsiales bacterium | reverse complement strand
GGCGCCGGAGAAAGTGAATCATGTCGATATTCCCATTGTCAAAAATCCCCTTGCTGATTTCTCTGCAATGAAGCTGGCGGATCTGCATCGTCATAAACTTAAGAATCAGTTCATTGTAACGCCGCAGCAGATGCTGGAGAAACTTGCCGCCGCGTCAGCGCCCAAGCCCGATCCGGCTGCACCGGTGTCAATACCTACGCCCGCACCTGAACTGGTTTCTGAGCCTGCGGCCTCGCCAGCAGTGGACGCTTTAGCCGACGCGCCTTTGAGCGTGGAAGAGGTGGGTAAGCTGCTCGGCGATTGACGCGCCGGATGATGGCGCTTATGTTCTGCCCATGCGATATTTTCTGATTTTCCTACTGGCATGGGTTACAACACCGGCATTGGCGCGTGACCAGATTCGCATCGTAGGTTCTTCTACCGTTTTTCCTTTTGTCGCTGCCGCTGCCGAGCAATTCGGGCGAACAGGAAGATTCCGCACGCCGATTGTGGAGGCCACCGGCACGGGCGGGGGTATCGCCATCTTCTGTAGCGGCTTAGGAGAAGATTATCCTGACATGGTTAATGCTTCGCGCCAGATTAAACTTTCGGAAATTACGCTGTGTAAGAATAACGGTATTAAACGGATCACCGAACTTAAAATAGGCTATGACGGGATTGTTCTCGCCAATGCGTTGAACAGCCCAGTTTTTAAGCTGACCCGCGAAACCCTGTTTCTTGCTCTGGCCCGAGAAGTACCTGTGAATGGTCAACTGGTGGCAAACCCCTACACGCGCTGGCGCGAGCTTGACAAAGCCTTGCCCGACCTGCCGATTGAAGTATATGGCCCGCCGCCCACCTCTGGCACGCGCGATGCCTTTTCCGAGCTGGTGATGGTCGAAGGCTGCAAGCAGTTCCCCGAGTTTGCCAAAAAAACTCCCGATGCGGAGGCGCGCAAAAAACAATGTATGATGATGCGCGAGGACGGTCGTTTTATCGAGGCGGGTGAGAATGACAATTTAATTGTACAAAAGTTAAACGGAAATTCAGCAGCGCTTGGACTCTTTGGCTATAGCTTCCTTGAACAGAATGCGGGCGCAGTCAAGGCCAACCCGGTGGATGCGGTCATGCCCGATTTTGCCGAGATCGTCGCCGGGCGTTATGAAGTCGCGCGCAGCCTTTACGTCTATATCAAACCAGATCAGCCCACCCCGGGGTTGGGTCAATTTGCCAGGCTTTTAACCTCCGATGCGGCGGTCGGCAAGGACGGATTTCTGCTGCTTAAAGGGCTGTTGCCCCTGCATCCGATTGAGCATGAAAAAATGAAAAAAATCGCGGCCGCACTGTAGCAGGTTGCGGTGGATGAGAGTATTTTTTTGCTGGCGAAATCCTGGGCCGCTTGATAAACATTCATTCAGTCTAAACTTAAACAGGGGTTCAGCTTATGGCTCGCAGCAGTGTCAAAGGCGCGCGCAAGGCGGATTTAATTAACGCTGCGCTTGATTCCATCGCCAAGCGCGGGCTGATGGAGACAACCATCACCCATATTGCCAAGGGCGCGGGGATGAGTCGTGGTATTATCAATTTCTACTTCACCAGCAAGGAGATGATGCAGCGTGAGACGCTCAAATTTCTTATTGAGGAATATGAGCGCGCCTGGGAAGCGGCACTCGCCGAGGCTGGAGAAGACGGCAGGCGCCGACTTGCGGCACTGGTGCAGATTCATTTCGACAAGAAATTATGTTCGGCCAAGCGGCTCAATATCATGTCCGCTTTCTGGGGTCATGCAGCTACCCAGTCGAGCTACCGCAACCAGCTTGAGGCGGCGGACGCGAAACTGGAGAATGCTCTCACCGAGGGCCTGGCTCATGTTAACGGCTCTTCACTTGAAGAGGCGCGGCGTCATGCGCGCCAGCTGCACGCGCTGATCCGCGGCCTTTGGCTGACTTTCCTCCTTAATCCGCAGGCGGTAGCGCGTGAAGCGCTCGCGGCGGAGTGTTTTTCCTTTGTCGAGCGACTGGCGGGTGCACCCGTAAGGGTTGTGGCGCCGGCTTCGTTCCGCGTCGTTGCTTCAAGTAAGGATGTGAAACCGCCGCAGAAGAAATCGACCCCGCGCGCGAGTAAGAAAGACGCCGCTATCCCCGTGCAGATGGATATCGAAGACTTATTTGCCGTGCGGCGCTGACTTCATTTCTCCACTTGTCATTGAATTTTAATCCTGTTAAGGCTGAAAAAAATGCCCGCATTCAGGGGCTGTTTTCAATAACTGAATTTCGCGTTCACAAAAAAATATCGCACGGAGGAGATTTCCATGGCTACCAGTTCGCTGTTTGATTTCACTATACGCCGCCGCCTTTTTGCCATGCTTGCGGTTTTGCTGGTTCCCATCGGGATACTCTCTTACGTGCTCAACGAAAAGTTGAGTCATGATATTCATTTTTCTCAGAAACAGATAATGGGAATTGAGTATTTGCGCCCTCTGACGGTGCTTCTCGATGAGGTGCCGGATTATCAAATGCTCTTAGTGCGCCAGGCCTCCAGCGGGGCAGATGTTGAGGGAGAGATGCGTACGGCGGAAGCGGCGATCGATAAGGCGTTTTCAAACCTTGTGGACGTAGATAAAAAGTCCGCCGCCGCGCTTGATATTACACTGGAAGGGCTTAGCAATCATGGTGGTGAGGATATTACCGCCGCCGCACTTCAAGCGAAATGGAGCGCGATGAAATCTGCCACACGTTACGGCTCAGAAGCCTACGAGGCATTTTACGCTCAGGTGATGGCCATGATTGGCCATGTGGGCAATACCTCAAACCTGATTCTTGATCCGGATCTGGACAGTTATTACCTGGTGGATGCGGTGGTGAACGCTTTGCCAAAAACGCTTGATAAGCTCTCCATTATCAAAATGGACGGGTATAAAGCGCTGCAGGCAAATGATGGGGTGTTACCTTCGGACGTGATAAACCAGTTTGAAATCAGCGCGGAAATGATTCGGGTAACTGCTATCAGCACCGTACAATCGGACATTGAGACCAGCCTGATGCAGGACAAGAATTTCTATGGGGAAAGTCCAAGCCTTGCGCCAGTGTTAACGCCGGCGCTGAAAAACTATCAGGAATCGGGTGAGAAGCTTCTCGCAACTATGCGGCATATGACGAGTGGCGGTCAAGTTTCGGGCGCGGAGTTTATCACTATTGCCGACGAACTGCACGACGGAAGCGCCGATATATCGCAAAAAGCGATGGATGAGCTGCAAAAGCTGATTCAGGTGAGGATTGATAATCTTGAGTCGCGCTGGAACAGCACTTTCAGCCAGGTTGGTGTGGGTATGCTGTTGGCGCTGGTGTTGTTCTTTCTCATTTCCGCCAGTATTGCAAAGCCGATGCGCCGGCTGGTAGAGGCGATGCAGCGCATCACTGATGGAGATACAGATTTTGAAGTTCAAACCAGTAATCGTGGTGATGAAGTCAGCCGCCTGAATAGCGCGGTCGCAGTCCTTAAAGAAACGGTGAGCGAGGCTTTTCGTCTTAAACAGATGATT
>JAJTIB010000007.1 GCA_021300075.1 Rickettsiales bacterium | reverse complement strand
GTTGCGAAACGGTCAAACCATTTCCAGACAAACCACAATCACAAATAATGAGGATGGTGGGGCCACGGTAAATGTCAACCATACCGGCAGGAATGGTCAAACTAAAACACTTGAAAAGACTTATACCCCTGAGCAGGTTGCTGCTTATAAAGAGCAGTTTGTTGCGCTTGGTCAACGACTTGCGGACAGCCCGGTTACGTTGCCCGGTGGTAAAGTGGTCGATGGCAGTTCTCTTCTGAAAATTTCTGTCTAGTAGGCTGGAAAATCATTCCTGGAAGTGGGCTGATTTTACCCGTCGCTGTTAAATCGGTTTATTTTACTATAAAGCTGCTATACTTGCGTATGGGTTACCTGCGCCAGTTACTTGCAGCTTTAATATAGTATTTTCGAATTAATCTTATTCGAAAATACTATGAAAACCGCTTTCGAGACTGGCGTTTTTCATATGCGAAGCGAGTGCAACTCCTGTCTCATTGTGCCTCATAGAAATTGTAAAACACTATTATCTAAATTAATAACCAGTCATCTTGTTATACCGTTTTCATAACAGCATCCGGCGGCTTCCAGAAAAAACCAGGCCCCACCAACCACCTTCGCCAAGGCCTCGGGGGACAGGTACGACGGGGTGAAATTTCCTCTGGCGGTCTATTTCTTGCGTGCGTAACGATAAAAACAACTGAGTTTACTTTCTGCACTCCACGCGCTAGACAGGCGGCGATGAGATCTGCCCGCCCCATGACCTTGACCCTAGGCCACCCTGCGGTTGCAAAGCTGGTGATGGCACTGCTCTTGGCCTCGGCGGCGATTGCTGTCTTTATCACGGCGGCGATTATTTTTGCGGTCCTCAAGGAATCGCTGCATTTCTTCAATTTCGTTGCGGTCGATGATTTCCTTTTCGGGCTGAATTGGAGCCCGCAAACCGCACTTCGGGCGGATCAGGCGGGGGCTACGGGAAGCTTTGGCGCCGTGCCGCTTTTCGCCGGCACCTTCATGATTATGGTGATTGCGATGCTGATTGCTGCACCTATTGGCCTCTTCAGCGCGATTTTTCTGGCCGAATATGCGCCGCGCCGCCTGCGCCAGTGGCTCAAGCCCCTGCTTGAGCTGCTCGCTGGTATCCCGACCGTTGTTTACGGCTATTTCGCGCTTATTTCCATTGCGCCGCTGATGCGGGAACTGGGGGTCACGCTCGGGCTTGACGTTTCTTCCGAAAGCGCGCTGACTACTGGCATCGTGATGGGGGTGATGATTATTCCCTTCATGTCGTCCTTATCGGACGACATGATTACCGCCGTACCGCGCGGTCTGCGAGATGCGGCTTATAGTCTGGGCGCGACCTCCAGTGAAACCATTCGTCAGATTGTGTTGCCTGCAGCCCTGCCGGGGATTGTGGGGGCCATGCTGCTCGCTATTTCCCGCGCCATTGGCGAGACCATGATTGTGGTAATGGCGGCTGGACTCTCGGCACATTTAACGGCAAATCCGCTTGAGTCCGTGACAACGGTGACGGTGCAGATGGTAACACTGCTCACGGGCGATCAGGAATTTAACAGTCCAAAAACACTGGCCGCCTTTGCGCTGGGTCTGACGCTCTTTGTATTCACCCTGCTGCTGAATATCGTGGCGCTGATGATCGTGCGTCGCTACCGGGAGCAGTATGAGTAATGTGATGAGAAACACACCCGCGCTGATTCAAGCCTCGTTACGTCGCCGCCACCGTGCGGAGCGCCGTTTTCGCGCCTATGGTATGCTGGCGATTGGCTTTGCCCTCGTCATGCTCGGTTATCTTTTATGGAGTATCGCCGCGCCTGGAATCAGCGGTTTTTTCCGTCATGAATTGACGCTTGAAGTCGAGGCCGAGAGCGTCGGTGCCGATATCGACACGCAGTATCAGAGCATGGTCACGGCGGTGAGGACGCTTGCTGGCAATCCGGCTTCGGCGGTGGAAAGACGCCAGTTACTCGCGCTCATTGGTAGTTTCGCGGCTTTTGACCTGCGCGATCAGACGGCGGGTAAAACCGGCAAGGTGCTAGTATCCCTGCCACTAAGTGATCTCGCGGATCAGACCCTGAAAGGTCGGATTGACCGAAATCTGCCCGCCCATCTTCGCCCCATCAGCAATCAGCAACTGGCATGGCTTGACGGCTGGCAAAAAGATGGCCGGATTGTCTACCGTCTCAACCGTGATTTTTTCACCAAGGGAGATTCACGTGCGCCCGAGGCCGCAGGGTTTCTGGGTAGTATCATCGGCTCACTCTGGCTGCTGCTGGTCGCACTTGTTGTTGCCTTGCCGGTTGCGATACTGGCGGCGATTTATCTGGAATGTTTTGCGCCGAAAAACCGTTTGACGCTGGCGCTCGAAGTGGCCATCAACAACCTCGCCGCCGTGCCGTCAATTCTCTACGGACTTCTGGGCCTTGCGTTGTTTCTGCACTGGTTCGGGCTGCCGCGTTCTTCGGCGCTGGTGGGTGGGCTGACGCTTGCAATGCTGATTCTGCCGGTGCTGATTATTGCGACCCGCGCCGCTCTTGCCGCGGTTCCGTCTTCGATGCGCGAGGCGGCGTATGGGCTGGGTGCTTCGCCCCTGCAGGCAGTGTTCCAGCACACAGTACCCTATGCGCTGCCAGGTATCATGACCGGCATCATCTTAGGCATTGCCCGTGCGATTGGCGAAACTGCGCCGCTGCTCATGATTGGCATGGTTGCGTTTGTCGCCGATATTCCCCGATCGCCGTTTGATGCCGCGACCGCGATGCCCGTGCAGATCTTCCTCTGGGCGTCAAGCCCTGAGACCGGGTTTATCGAAAAAACCTCGACCGGCATTCTGGTTCTGTTACTGATTTTAATTCTGATGAATGCGCTGGCGATTCGACTTCGTCAACGTTATGAACTGCGCTGGGGATAAGCGGATGGAACCAATCATTACGGCCAGTAACGTCAACGTGTTTTATGGTGAGAAACAAGCTCTCCATGACGTTTCAATTGCGATTGAACCGCGTGCGATTACCGCGTTTATCGGTCCTTCGGGCTGCGGCAAATCGACTTTTCTGCGCTGCCTCAACCGGATGAATGATTTAATCCCCGGCTGCCGGATGGAAGGCAAGGTCACCATCCACGGTCAGGATATTTACGCGCCCGCGCAGGACGTCGTGCTGTTGCGTGCGCGGGTAGGGATGGTGTTTCAAAAACCGAATCCATTTCCTAAATCGATTTACGACAATGTGGCTTACGGCCCCCGTATTCACAGGCTTTGCGAAGACAAAACGGCGCTCGATGCGCGGGTGGAATTAGCCTTGCGCCGCGCGGCGCTGTGGGACGACGTGAAGGACCGGCTGGGGATGCCCGGAACCAGCCTGTCTGGTGGTCAGCAGCAGCGCCTGTGTATCGCCCGGGCGATTGCGGTGGACCCTGAAATCATCCTGATGGATGAGCCCTGCTCGGCGCTCGACCCGATTGCGACAGCAAAAATCGAAGCGCTGATGGATGAGCTGAAAGAACAGTTCACCCTTATTATCGTGACCCATTCCATGCAGCAGGCGCAGCGTGTTTCGACCCGTGCGGCGTTTTTTCATCTTGGCCGTCTGGTCGAAGTCGGCGGCACGAAAGAGCTGTTTAATGCGCCCACCTTGCCCCAGACCAGGGATTACATTACCGGACGTTATGGTTGAGGTTCTTTCGTGACAACGCCTGTGAAGATAGCTCCTGCGCTCCATGCCGAGCGGCGAATGACCGATCGGCTGATGCGCTACTGGCGCGAGAAATCTATCGGCAAGCCCTTTCCAAGCGAGCATGATCTCGACCCCGACGAGCTGGCGCGCGACTGGGATAATTGCTTTCTGGTGCAACGACGAGACATCGACAATGTCGAGGATTATAACTACACCTATTTGGGGCGAAATATCATGCAGGCCTATAATGGTCGGCTGCATGACGAGCATAATGCTTTCATGATTGGCCCCAATGCACGCATGATCAGCGCCAGTTTCAACCGCGTTATTATTACTCGTGCTCCGGTACGCGAAGAGGGTGAACTGGTGATGTTTGCCGGGCAGCGGGTAAAATACCGTCAGGTGATGTTGCCCATCGGCACGCCGGATGGTACGCTTGAGGCTATTTTCGGCGGGCTTTCCTTCAAGTTTTTCGACCCCGAGCCGTAGGTCAATGGCGGTTGTATCAATTTGCCTTGACAGCCGCCCGGTCATTAGCGTAAACCACGCGTCCTGTTAATCAAGAAACTATCAAATGAGCGCGGTATGAAAACCTTTTCGGCAACGCCAAAAGATATTAAAAAAGAATGGCTTATAATTGACGCCGAAGGCGTTGTTCTGGGGCGCCTTGCAAGCTATGTAGCCAAACTTCTGCGTGGCAAACACAAGCCGAGCTTCACTCCGCATATGGATTGCGGCGATCATGTGGTGGTTATTAACGCCGATAAACTGAAGCTGACAGGCCGCAAAACTACGGACAAAATCTATTATCGCCATACCGGTTTTCCTGGAGGCGTCAAGTCGGCTACACCAGAATATCTGGCACGCGAAGGCAAGGCCGAGCGCATTTTTGAAAAAGCGGTGGAGCGTATGATCCCCAAAGACAGCCCGCTTGGCCGTCGGCAGATGACCCATCTGTTTGTTTATAAAGGCAGCGATCATCCGCACACGGCGCAGCAGCCACGGCCGGTGGATTTCGCCAAAATGAACGTCAAGAACGCACGATAGGATCAGATATTATGGCAAATGCAGCATCCGCAGAGACCGAAACCAAAACCCGCACCGCCAAGGTCGATAAGCAGGGACGCGCCTATGGCACGGGGCGTCGCAAAAACGCAATCGCCCGCGTCTGGATTAAAAAAGGCAAAGGCAAGTACACTATTAATGGCAAAACGCTGGAGCAGTATTTTGCCCGTCCGGTCTCACGTATGATCATTAACCAGCCCTTCGCCGCTTTGGGCGAAGAAGGCAAGTTCGACGTCACGGTCACGGTGTTGGGTGGTGGTCTTTCCGGCCAGGCCGGTGCGGTGCGTCACGGCATCAGCCGCGCGCTGGATGAATATAACCCTGAATATCACAAAGTGCTGCGTCAGGGCGGCTTCCTGACCCGCGACAGCCGCGTGGTCGAGCGTAAGAAGTACGGTCGCGCCAAGGCACGCCGCAGCTTCCAGTTCAGCAAACGCTAGTTTTCGGGCATCTGCGCCATCATGTCGCCAGATCGCTCGGTTATATGCTGAGGCGGACACTGCTCCGCGAAACCCTGCGCCGCTTCATTTTCTCATTCCCGCGCGGGTGCAAATCCGCTAATGGAATCCCATGACGCACCACATGTCACATACCGCGCACCACCCCATCCGTACCGCTATTCTTGGTGCTTCGGGCTATACGGGGGCAGAATTGCTGCGGCTGCTGGAGCATCACCCGCATTTTCATATCGACGTGCTCACCGGCGATTCGCAGGCGGGGAAAAAATTGGGCGAGGTTTATCCGCATTTGGCGCATCGAAACTTACCGAAACTTGTCAAACATACGGAGGTGGATTTTTCCTCGGTTGATCTAGTGTTCTGTTGTCTACCGCATGGAACAACGCAGGGAATAATTGCAGCCTTACCCGATTCTGTCAGAATCGTCGATCTCTCCGCTGATTTCCGCCTGTTCGATGCGGCCACATACGCGGAGTATTACGGCCATCCGCATCAGGCGCTGGCGTTACAGAAAACCGCCATTTATGGTATTACTGAATTTGCGCGCGATGCCATCAGTAAAGCGCGGCTGGTTGCTAATCCCGGGTGTTATCCGACCTGTTCGCTGCTGCCGCTTTTACCACTCGTCACGAATAAATTGATTGATGCGAACCGCATCACCATCAATGCGCTCTCTGGTATTTCCGGCGCCGGACGCAGTGCCAAACAGGAGATGCTATTTACCGAACTCGAGGGCGGGGTGAGCGCCTATGCGATTGGCCGCCACCGCCATACGCCCGAGATTGAGCAGGCATTGACGCTCGCCGCGGGCACGAATATTCAGGTTAGTTTCACGCCTCATCTCGTACCGATGACACGCGGCATGCTGGCGACAATTCAGGTGGCGCTTGCAGAGGGCGCGACGATTGAAAAGCTGAAAGCGGCGCTAACGGCGATGTATCAGAACGAATCGTTTATCGCAGTGGTAGAAAACGCGCCCAGCACGCATCAGGTGCGTGGCACGAATCGCTGCCATATCTCGGTGCATTCCGGTCGCAGG
>JAJTIB010000053.1 GCA_021300075.1 Rickettsiales bacterium | reverse complement strand
CTTGACCATCACATGGAACGACTCAGGAATCCCCGACTCGAAACTGTGATCGCCGCGCACGATCGACTCATAGACTTTCGCTCTTCCCGCCACGTCGTCGGACTTGACGGTGAGCATTTCCTGCAAGCTATAGGCCGCGCCGTAAGCCTGAAGCGCCCAGCACTCCATCTCCCCAAAGCGCTGACCGCCAAACTGCGACTTGCCGCCAAGTGGCTGCTGGGTGACAAGCGAGTAGGGACCAATCGAACGCGCGTGGATTTTATCATCCACTAGATGGTGCAGTTTGAGCATATAAATATACCCCACCGTCACCTGACGATCGAACGGATCACCGGTGCGGCCATCAAATAGCGTCACCTGGCCGGAGGAAGCATGACCCGCCTTCTTCAGCCAGTGCTCAATGTCCTTCTCCTTCGCGCCGTCAAACACGGGCGTGGCAAAGGGCACGCCCTTGGTGACGTTCTCGGCCAGCTCCATGACTTCGTCCTTGGTCATTTTTTTGATTTCGGACTGGTTGTCTTTCTCGTCATATACGTCCATCAGCTTTTCGCGCAGCGCATCCACCTTCGCATTTTTTTGTGCCTGCTCAAGCAACGCGCCAATCTGCTGACCCATGCCAGCGGCTGCCCAGCCAAGGTGGGTTTCGAGAATCTGCCCCACATTCATCCGGCTCGGCACACCCAGCGGATTGAGTACCACATCAACCGGACGACCATCCGCCAGGTGCGGCATATCCTCCACCGGTACGATGTTGGAGATGACCCCTTTATTGCCATGGCGACCGGCCATTTTATCGCCGGGCTGCAGCTTGCGCTTCACCGCAACAAACACCTTCACCATTTTCAGCACACCCGGGGGCAAATCATCGCCCGATTGGACTTTCTCAACCTTTTCTTCAAAGCGCTGATTGAGCGAATCCACCGCGTCATCGAGCTGCTTTTTCAGCGCCTCGATCTGCTTCATGGCTTTCTCGTCTTTCAGAACAATCTGCCACCAGAGGCCTCGCGCCGTAGCATCCAGCTGCGCTTCGCTCACGGATTTTTCAATCTTAAACCCTTTGGGGCCTTTGGTTGCGGTTTTATCTACAAGCAGTTCGCGCAGCGCGCCGTAAATAAAGCGCTCGGTAATACCGCGCTCATCGTCGCGGTCTTTGGCCAGACGCTCGATTTCGGCGCGTTCAATCGCCAGTGCGCGCTCGTCTTTCTCGATACCACGGCGCGAGAAAATACGGACACCAACCACCGTACCCTGATTGCCCGGCGGCAGACGCAGCGAGCTATCGCGAACGTCAGAGGCTTTCTCACCGAAAATCGCGCGCAGGAGTTTTTCTTCCGGCGTCATGGGCGATTCGGATTTCGGCGTGACTTTTCCAACCAGAATATCACCCGGCTTCACTTCCGCACCGATATGCGTCACCCCGATTTCATCAAGATTACGCAAGGCTTCCTCACCTACGTTCGGGATGTCGCGGGTAATTTCTTCTGGCCCGAGCTTTGTGTCACGCGCCATGACTTCGAATTCCTCGATATGGATCGAGGTGAAGCGGTCTTCAGAGACCATGCGCTCGGAAATAAGAATCGAATCCTCAAAGTTATATCCATTCCACGGCATGAAGGCGACAAGCGCATTCTGGCCGAGTGCCAGCTCGCCAAGATCCGTCGAAGGACCATCGGCAATCACATCACCCGCTTTCACCTGATCGCCCACTTTCACAATCGGGCGCTGGTTGATGCAGGTATTCTGGTTGGAGCGCTGAAATTTCTGTAGATTGAAAATATCCACACGCGGCGTACCGTCCTGATTTTTCTCGTGGCAACGGATAACGATACGCATCGCATCGACCTGATCGACGATACCGTCTCGCCGCGCAGTGATGGCCGCACCCGAGTCACGGGCGACGATGTCTTCCATCCCTGTGCCCACCAGCGGCGCATCCGCACGGAGCAGGGGCACAGCTTGGCGCTGCATGTTCGAGCCCATTAGCGCACGGTTAGCATCATCATTTTCGAGAAACGGTATAAGCGCGGCCGCAACCGACACGAGCTGTTTGGGCGCAACGTCCATATATTCAATTTGTTCAGAAGTTGCCATCACGAAGTCGCCGTTTTTGCGGCAGCTGACGAGTTCATCCACAAATTTATGGTTGGCATCGAGCGCAGCATTGGCCTGGGCAATCATGTATTTGCCCTCGTCAATCGCCGAGAGATAAACCACTTCGCCCGTGACTTTATGGTTCGTCACCTTGCGGTAGGGTGTTTCGATGAATCCATATTTATTAATGCGCGCATACGTCGCCATCGAGTTAATAAGGCCGATATTTGGGCCCTCCGGCGTTTCAATCGGGCAGATGCGGCCATAATGGGTCGGGTGCACGTCACGCACCTCAAACCCGGCGCGCTCACGCGTGAGGCCACCCGGCCCAAGGGCCGAAAGGCGGCGCTTATGGGTGATTTCCGAGAGGGGATTGGTCTGGTCCATAAACTGCGAAAGCTGCGACGAGCCGAAAAATTCGCGCACCGCTGCAACCAGCGGCTTGGCGTTGATGAGGTCATGCGGCATGACGGTATCGATATCAACCGAACTCATGCGCTCCATGATGCCCCGCTCCATTCTGAGCAAACCAAGGCGGAACTGGTTTTCCATAAGCTCGCCCACTGAGCGCACGCGGCGATTGCCCAGATGGTCAATATCATCAATCTCGCCGATACCATCTTTAAGCTGCACGAGCGTTTTGATGGACTCGATAATGTCGTCATGCGTCAGAACGCAGACATCTTCCTTAAGGCTAAGCCCAAGGCGCGCATTCATTTTCACGCGACCCACTTCGCTTAAATCGTAACGTTCCTGATCAAAGAACAAGGTCTTGAAAAGCGCAGCGGCCGCTTCCGGCGTAGTCGGTTCGCCCGGACGCATCACACGATAAATATCAATGAGCGCATCATCCGTCGTCACGTTTTTATCAATAGCGAGCGTATTGCGGATATAAGCGCCGACATTAATATGGTCAATCGCGAGCACCGGCACGGTGCTAACTTCTTCCGCATCAAGCACACTAAGCAGGTCCTTGGTGATTTCATCGCCCGCCTCGGCATAAATTTCGCCGGTCTTGGTATTGACAAGGTCACTGGCCACGTAAGAGCCCAGAATAAATTCTTCCGGTACAAGAATTTCCTTAAGACCCGCTTCCTGCAGTTTCTTGAGCGCGCGAGGTGTCAGTTTATCGCCTGCGGCGGCCATGGTTTTTCCGGTTTTGGCATCCACCAGATCAAAAGCCAGTTTCTGACCTTTCCAGCTTTCGAGCACAAATTCCGTCGTCCAGCCCTTTTTGCTGTGCTTGAATGGACGTGTTTCATAGAAGGTATCGAGAATCTGCTGATTGTCCATCCCCAGCGCCCGCAGCATGCTGGTGACCGGCAATTTGCGGCGGCGGTCAATGCGAACATGGACGATGTCTTTGGCGTCAAACTCAAAGTCAAGCCAGGAACCACGGTAGGGGATCACCCGCGCGGAATAAAGATATTTGCCCGAGCTATGGGTCTTTCCATGATCGTGATCGAAGAACACGCCGGGGCTGCGGTGCATCTGCGAGACAATCACCCGCTCAGTGCCATTAATCACAAAGGTACCGTTTTCGGTCATGAGCGGAATATCGCCCATGTAAACGTCTTGTTCCTTGATGTCTTTGATCTCACGCGCGCCAGTGGTCTCATCCACCAGCCAGACGATAAGGCGCAGGGTCACGCGCAGGGGGGCGGCATAATTAATGCCGCGCTGACGGCATTCTTCCACGTCATATTTAGGCTTGTCAAATTCATAGCGCACATATTCCAGAGTGGCGATATCTGAAAAATCCTTAATCGGAAATACCGAGCGCAGCACACCGTTAAGGCCGCTATTCTTGCGGTCTTTGACGGGGGTGAACATCTGCAAGAACTGCTCGTAGGAATTTTTCTGCACCTCAATCAGATTCGGCAGCGTCGTGGCTGACTGCATGGTCGCAAAGGATTTGCGGATACGCTTTCTGGAAGTAAAGGAGTGTGGGTGTTGTGCCTGAACCTGAGCCATAAATCCCCTCTTAAAAAATAACCGCGAACGTTGTTTCGTTCTTTTAGGCGTCTTTATCGTCGTGTCGTCGGGTCGTGTGCGGCCCGATGGGCTTACTCATGCAGCGAGGGGCGCCTGAGACATTACTGCCCAAGACGCCCCGACACTGCATTAACGGAAAATACTATTTGAGCTCAACTTTAGCACCGGCATCGGTCAGCAGTTTCTTAATTTTCTCTGCTTCTTCCTTGCTTACGCCTTCTTTCACGTTTTTAGGCGCGCCTTCCACGAGATCTTTGGCTTCCTTGAGGCCCAGACCCGTGACGGCACGGACTTCCTTAATCACGTTGATTTTGTTAGCGCCGCTATCGGTGAGAACGACCGTGAATTCGGTCTTTTCTTCAGCCGCTGCAGCCGGAGCCGCTGCCGCCGCTGCTGCGACCGGTGCCGCTGCTGACACGCCCCATTTTTCTTCGAGCAGCTTCGAGAGCTCTGCTGCCTCGATCACGGTCAGTGCCGAGAGTTTATCCACTAGTTCATTCAAGTTTGCCATGTTCAACCCCTGTTAAAAAATTGATAGTAAAAATTAATTACGCACCCCTACCCAAAACCTACTTATTCGCCCTTCGCCGCCTTTGCACTTTGCAGCCTTGCAAGACCGGAAGCCGGCGCTTTCAGCAATACCGCGAGACGCGTAGCAGGCGTATTCAGCATTGCCAGGATTTTCGCCCGCAACTCGTCCATGCTCGGCAGACTTGCAAGTTTCTGAATCGCCGCCTTATCGAGCACGGTCGCGCCAAACGCGCCGCCAATCAACACCAGCTTCTCGTTCTTCTTAGCGAAATCGCTGAGCACTTTCGCGGCCGATACCGGCTCACTCGCGAATGCCGTCACTGTCGGGCCTTTGAATAAATGTGCAAGCCCCGCATATTGTGTGTCGGCAATAGCACGCTTGGCGAGCAGGTTCTTGGTCACTTTCAGTTTCGCGCCCGCTTTACGGGTATCGACCCGAAGCTGGCTGATTTCTGCAACGGTCAGGCCTTTATAATGCGCGACAATCACGATGCCGGCTTTAGCTGCATCCTGATTCACGCCCTCAATCCACGCTTTTTTCTGTGCACGGTTCATGTTGCCCCCTACGCTGCCAATACGTCGGCCAGGTCGAGCTTGATGCCCGGGCCCATCGTGGTGGAAACGGAAACTTTCTTGAAGAACGCACCTTTAACTCCGGCGGGCTTGGCGCGATTCACTGCACTTACGAACGCCTTGATATTCTCGGCAATCGCTTTTTCAGTAAAACTGGCCTTACCCACGCCCGCATGAATAATTGCTGCTTTTTCAACCTTGAACTCGACCTGACCGGACTTGGCAGTTTTGACCGCCTTTTCAACATCAGGCGTCACAGTGCCGAGCTTGGGGTTAGGCATCAGACCCTTGGGCCCAAGAATTTTACCCACCCGACCCACAAGCGCCATCATATCGGGGGCGGCAATACAAACATCAAAATTCATCTGGCCTTTTTGAATCGCGTCGGCAAGATCCTCAGCGCCCACAATATCCGCGCCGGCTTTTTTTGCCGCATCCGCCTTGTCGCCCTTAGCGAAAACCGCTACGCGCACAGCCTTGCCCAAACCGTTGGGCATCGCAACCATGCCGCGCACCTGCTGGTCGGACTGCTTGGGGTCTATCGCAAGATTGATCGCGAGATCCACCGTTTCGTCGAATTTAGTTTTGGAGGCCGACTTGAGCAGCTTCACCGCCTCGCCAAGTGTGTAGAATTTTTCGGCGCTTATTTCTTTACGCGCGGCAGCGATACGTTTACCGGATTTGCTTCCCATCTACGCCTCCACCACTTCAATACCCATCGACACAGCCGACCCCGCAATCATACGAATGGCAGCGTCTTCATCATGGGCATTCATGTCCTGCATTTTCTGTTTGGCAATTTCGCGCAGCTGCGCCTTGGTCACTTTGCCCACCAATTCTTTACCGGTCGTGCCCGTGCCTTTTTGAATTTTTGCAGCCTTGAGCAGGAAATAGCTCACCGGCGGCTGTTTCATGATGAAAGTAAAAGAGCGGTCTTTATAGACCGTAATCACCACCGGAATCGGCATACCCGCTTCTTTTTGCTGGGTGGCAGCATTGAACTGCTTGCAGAATTCCATGATATTAACACCTGCCTGACCGAGCGCCGGGCCAATAGGTGGAGCGGGATTGGCTTTGCCTGCAGGAATCTGCAGTTTAATATAGCCGGTAATTTCCTTAGCCATTGTCTATCCTCTCCTGATTTGGTGTGCCTGAACGCAGCGAAACCCTATGTTTTCTGCGGCAGATTGCGGCTTTGCACGGGGCCCAGCCTCCCAAGGGAGACGGGACTATAGTGCGGGTTTTTCGGATTGCAAGTTATTTTTACAGCGCGCGATTCCGGGGCTATGAGCGCCTAAGCGCCAGCGACCTTGTGCACCTGATCGAAATTGAGTTCAACCGGCGTGGCGCGACCGAAAATTGATACCGAAACTTTAAGTTTCTGGCGATCATCATCCACGTCCTCGACCGTGCCGACGAAGGACTCAAACGGCCCATCAATGATTTTCACCTGTTCGCCGGCTTCAAAAATCACCTTGTTGCGCGCCGATGCCGCGCCTTCTTCGGCCTGCTGGAATATATTCTGCGCTTCGGCCTCGGTGATGGGCTGCGGACGAATGCCCTTACCACCCAAAAATCCTGTCACTTTTGGGGTGTTTTTGACAAGCTGCCAGGTCGCGTCCGTCATGTCCATTTTGGCGAGCACATACCCAGGAAAAAACTTGCGCTCAGCCTGAATTTTTTTGCCACGGCGCACTTCCACAACATCTTCTGTTGGCACAACTACCTGCTCGAAACAATCCGTCAGGCCCTTCTGCCCAGCCTGCTCCATGATGGAGGCGGCTACTTTCTTCTCAAAACCCGAATAGGCATGAATAATATACCAACGCTTGCCCTTAGCCGCGGCATGCTGATTCGCGGGCGCTGGTGCTGCTTCATGGTTGCTGACGGCTTCGCTCATGACTTTAACTCCTCTACTTCATCTTGTGCTGAATAAATTCTGGTTTCTAATTTATTGCTTCTGGCTATTGCCCCAGGCCTAAAATCCACTGCACGCCATTGGCTAAAATCGCATCCACCAGCAGGAAAAACAGCGCCGAGATAAGCCCTAGCACCAGCACCATCACTGTGGAAATCACGGTCTCCTGACGGGTCGGCCAGGTGACTTTGTTCATTTCCTGCCGCACTTCACGGATAAATTTTGCCGGGTTCAGCTCAGCCATAATCAGGTGCCTTTTTGTTTTACTACCGATAAAAAAGCACACCATTTCGGGGTGTGCGCGGCTAGCCTATACGCGTTTTCCACGCATGATGCAAGAGGGGATTGCAAACCCTCGCTGTGGCGATTACCCTGTGGCATCATGTACGAGAAAAAACACCATCCCCTGCTGACGCTTCGGGCCTATCGCGAGCGCCTGTGGCGTCATGGCACCATCGCACTAATTGCTACCGCAATCTCACTGCTGGTGGGCATTTTGGGCTACCGCCTCACGGAAGGTATGGGCTGGCTGGATGCCCTCCTCAATGCCGCGATGATTCTGGGCGGGATGGGACCGGTCAGTGCCCTAGAAAATCCCGAGGCCAAGATCTTCGCCTCCCTTTATGCAATTTATTGCGGGTTTTTCCTGCTGATCTGCGGCGGCTTGCTGCTTGCCCCCGTCTTTCACCGCATCCTGCACCATTTCCATGCTGAGTAACATGGATCGATGTATCTGATCTTCCTGACGCACAGTGAAATTGGCAGGGGCGACAGGGGTCGAACCTGCGACCTGCGGTTTTGGAGACCGCCGCTCTACCAGCTGAGCTACACCCCTACGGTAGTTATTAGAGCCGAAAATCGAGTATTTTAAGAGTACGCGTTCAGGAAAGCAGGAGGTCCGGTTTCTTATAATTCATCTCCAAATCACTCGACTCTCGACTCTCGATTCTTCATCACTGCCTTACGCAATCACCTTCGCCACAACGCCCGCACCTACCGTGCGGCCGCCTTCGCGGATCGCAAAACGCAGACCCTGATCCATCGCGATCGGCGCGATCAGCTCAATCTCCATTTTGATGTTATCGCCTGGCATCACCATCTCCGTGCCGGCCGGCAGATGCACCACACCGGTCACGTCCGTCGTGCGGAAGTAAAATTGCGGCCGGTAATTGGTGAAAAATGGCGTATGACGCCCGCCTTCATCCTTGGTCAGAATATAGGCCTCAGCCTCAAACTTCGTATGCGG
>JAJTIB010000045.1 GCA_021300075.1 Rickettsiales bacterium | reverse complement strand
TGTGATGAATGATAAGCCGAGATATCGCTCTGCTGCTTCGCGCGCTCCGGTGATCATCAGCGTAATAGGTGCATCATCTGCGGAGTTATCAACGCGCAGAAACTGCTTTGCTTCCGCCAGAGTAATCGGCTCAATGGCGGGAGCAATCGTTCGCTCAATCCCATGCGTAACCCAGGTATGCATACAAAATCCTTTTCTTTCATCAGGGGGATAAAAAACAGCGGCGCCGGCAGCGATGAAATAACGCGCAAGCGCTGGTTCAACGGCAATTTTCTGGTGGCGCTCAAAATGGATAAGTCCGCGTCCGCGCCACCAGCCGATAGCGCTGCGGAGAAACAATAACAAAATCACGAAATTACATCAGTGGCGGGAGAATTTATAGTGGGCGGCCAACGAGCCAATCATCCCCATAATATTGGGAATCCGTTCATTGACGGTTTGTTTCGCCATCGACTCGGCCTTATCTTCCGTCATGCCCCAGGGCGACAGTAATTTCATATACATATTTTTCAGCCGTTCCTGAAGCGCAAGATTAGATTTCGTGCCAATCGTATTAAGTAGAATGAATGAGCCAATGTAGCACGCGCGATCAATCCCGGCGACCTTGAATTGCTGGGCATCGGTAATCGTCGGCACTTTAAACATCTGGTCGAAGAATTTCTGACCATAGACTTGCCCTACCAGACCGCCGATAAAATCGGCCCCCTGCCCCAATATCGCCGTCGCAAGTTCATCCGCACGGACACTCGGCCTGATGGTGAATCGATCGCGTTTATCTTTGTGGGTGACCAATCCAGGAAAATACCCATCCATCGCTGCTTCAATTGCATCTAACCGAGGCAGCACGATTTGACGGCTGATAAACCGAACAGCGACATCATGCGGCAAACTCAACAGATGCTTGAACCCATACGCCACGATGCCCGCGCCAATCGCCGAGGTCACCTCGGCGCCGATGCGTGCGCCCACAAGCGGGGTCAATATCGGTTGATTCATTACGTTTGTCATAACCTGTCCTGCTGCTTCTTTTGGCAGCCTTGACAGATTACCAGACTCGGGGGGTATGAAGTGTGACAGTTATGTGAATAAGCAGGCTATTTTAACTATCTTTCTTTTGCTTATCCGCCAAAGCGCGAGTCAATTCACCCGCCACATCCCCAGCACTGTTGCTATCGGGAATATCGAGCATTGCCGCATGGTTAAAGCCGTAATCCCTCTCCATACGCGCACGAACTTCGGCCGAGGGTTCACCCTCGCCAGCTTCCACAATCACCCCATATTCTTCCGGGTAAAATACGCCGCTTTCCTGAGCGGCCATGAATTCCTTGAGCTTATCAGCGCGAACCGCAACATAGGCATAAATCGGCTTGGCATCAGGGTCCTCGCCCCGCACCAGCAGCACGCAGACAGTTTTTTCTGCGAGTAACTTCTCTGAACGGCTCAGTTCGGTCATCCCCTAGCCCCCATGCTCGCGCATAGTATCGAGGTCGGGCGCTAAGGTCAATAAAGGCCGGGTTGCAGCTTTAAAATCCAGAAAAAATTTTGATTCTGTCACCATATAGTCTCGGGGCGGACGCGAACGCCCGCCCCGCCAGCGCCACCTTGAACGTACCTGTGTGGGGAGAACACATGGCCGTAGCGGTCTGGTTTCAATGCGTTAGGCTGCGGTTCTCAGCAGCTTGATCGCATCGAAATTCACCACTTCACCACCCACGCGCTTGGTGGCGTAGAATCTTACAAACGGCTTGGCCGTGTAGGGGTCACGCAGCATCCGCACACCCACGCGGTCCACAATCAGATAGGCGCGTTTGAAATCTGCAATCGCAACCGACAGCGAGTTTGCAGCGACGACCGGCATATCGCTCGCAAGCACCACCGGCGCGCCCAGCAACGTATCAGGCGTCCCAGCGATCATGCCCGGCTGCCAGAGATACTGGTTGGTGGTCGCTTCTTTGAGCAGGCGCACCGCCTGCACCGTCGTACGGTGCATCAGGAAGGTGGATTGCTTGGCGTGATCGTCTTTGAGCGCGTAGTAAAGCCTGATCAAACCGTCTGCCGTAATCGCCGCAGCCGCACCGCTAGTAATCTGCTCTACCTGATTCCATGCTGTGCCTGAGGTATAGGTGAGAATCCCTTTCGGGCGGGTAGTACCATCCCCGCCGATAAAGGCGGAGGCTTCCAGCCGCGCGAATCTATCCGCAATCTTCTGAGCGACCCAGGCTTCAACATTGATCGAGGCATCATCAATCAGCTTCTGTGTTGCCTGCGGCTGTGCATACATCTCATAGGTGTCAATCACCTGCTTACCAATCAGCGCAGAATTCGTCTCAATACGCGTGCCGGTCTCAGTCGTCCAGGCAGCATCCATATCGCCGGTATCCTCAATCAGATCGAGGTTATCGGTCGAGATGGTCTCCACCCGTGCCAGACTGCGGATCGGTGAAGTTTCGCGGATAATCGAAATAATCTGGTCCGACATTTCCTGGGTGACGAGGAACCCGCCATCTGCATCAGAGCCCACCGAAAGCGCTTTCAGCTGCAGCTGCTCCAGCCCATGGTCAATACCCTTACGCAGATAATTGCGAAACGCCGTTTTATATTCGGACGCATCCTCAACTCCGCTTTTACCGCTGATTTCACCGCCCAGACGGCCATGCACCGTTTCGAACTGATCCATCCGGCGTTTATTCTGGTCGAGCGCATCACTAATGCGATTCAAATGCTCCAGATAAAGCGGGTCGGCATGGCCTTTGCGCTCAATCTCGCCCAAGCGGGCATCATTGACCTGTTTGAACTGTTCCCACGCATTCCCCAGCGCATGGACACGTTCCGTGACTTCTTGAAAACTCATACGATTACCTTTCATTGTTAAAAATAGATTTCTTCCAAACGCCTGAATGGGCAGTTCGAAAGAAAGGTTTTTCGTGACCGCAAAAATTAATGAAGATTTATAAAAAGTTAATTTGTATTAACTTTCCAAATATGCTACGGTCACGACAAGTTAACAGGAAATAATTGCGCCAAATGGCGGATTACTGCCGTTAACGAGGTGCTGAAAAAGATTGCCACGCATCCCTTCTCAGCTTAGGGTATGTCTCTCAGACATTCGCCCAAGAAACATAATAACAAGGCCGCAAGGCCAAACATCGGAACAAAGCATATGCAGGGTTTGCCGTTTGCTTCGGGTAAATTTCCACTTAGCACTTCCGGCTCGAATCCTGAGTTTCGAGCCCAGATTACGGACCTTGTCGGCCGCGCCTATTTCAATATTCACGGCGTCAGCATCGCGTCGGTCGATGCGTCTTGGACGTCCACCATCGTCACCGCCTGTATGCAGCTTTGCATGGAAGAAACTGCGCGGGAATTATCCTCGCGCGATCTCGTCCATCTCTTCCAAAATGTCATCCGCATTAGCAGTGAACATCAACGCGAGGCAAAGCGCCACGCGGCGATGGCGCTTAATGTTTTTTATCTCAAAGCCACTGCATTGGATTCTTCGCTTTACGAACAATCGCTTGGAGAGAATTTCCGCCGCGCAACCCCTACCGTAGTGGGTGGCTTCAATGTAGCACTTTCCGGTCGCATCAGCCGTGTACCTGCGGAATCGGACGACGCCGCCTAGCTAACAACGCTTTACCATCATCAGCGCACGGTCAATGGCGTCGGCCAATTGTATCATCGCACCACTACGAATCGCCTGCGCCTCATCAATATCCAGCAAATTACCCTTCACCACCGTCACTTTCGCGGCCGAGTTTGCGGGCATCGTCACCAGGCTGATCTCCCATAAATCGATAACCTGAAGTTTCCGCACGCCCGAATCGGGATCGCGCATCCAGCGTCCCGGTGTATAGCCGATGCTCAGTCCATTGACCGCGCCCGCCTTAAGTAAGGCATAAGCCTCCCGCGCGCGGGCAACTTCCATCAATAAAAGACCTTCAACATAAAGACCTTTTTCGTCTTCAAAAATTTTCATGAGCACGCCAATAGGTTCTTCCCATTGGTGCTGCCATAATAATTTAATCTGCCCCAAACGTGAGGAAAGCGTGTTCTTGAACGCACCGCGTAGTACCATGTCGCGCTGACTGTCAATCACGTCAAATACACTAGCATAGCCGGCGAATCGTCCATTCGTATCTATCGATTTTATCTCAAGCGCCGCCGTTAATTTAGCCATGATTTGCCTCCGCCGCGCCCAGTCCGAGGAGCTTTCGCTTCTCCTCATCGCTCAGGAAATTCGCGCTGCCAATCCTTTGCCACAGCGCGTCGCGCTTAGCAGTGATTGCCGGAATCGCTTCCGCGTCGTAACCAATAGTCAGCGCGTCCGAAAACATCGGCGAAAGCCAGTTATTGAGCGCATCGACTAAATGCTGCAGGTTCGGGAGAATCGTCTGTTCCCACAGTGCCACCCGCGCTTCCTGCAGATTCGCATAGGTGTTGTCGCCCGGAATCCCCAGGAGTTGCGGCGGCACACCGAAGGCGAGCGCAATATCGCGGGCACTTGAATGTTTGATGCCAATGAAATCCATGTCCTTGGGTGAGAGGCTCATCTCTCTCCATTCAAGCCCCCCTTCTAAAAGCAAGGGCCGGCCTGCGTTTGCTGCTCCCGAAAATTGCTCATCCAACTGTTGTTTGAGGCGCACATATTGCGGTTCACTCAGATGCCCAGCGCCGCCATCTGCAGCTTTAACCATCAGCGCGCCGCTTGGCCGTGCGCCGTTTTGCAGCAGCGCCTGATTCCATGCACCGCACTGATTATGCTGGTCAATACTGTAAGCTGCCGCTTCCACCGCCGACATCCCATACCAGTCATCAAGCGGATGAAAATTTTTAAGATGCAGAATACGCGATTGTCCACTGATGCGATCGACAGGAAAATCCGTCTGCTGTTGACCAGCCTGATAACGATAGGCTTTGGGCACACCCCCTATGCCTGCTATAATTGTTACCCGATCAGGGCGCAGCGCATGCAGCTCCATTGGCGCTGCACCTTTGGGGCCGACGGCGTGAATATAGGCATTGCCGGCAATCAGTTTATGGGTCACGACACTTTCAATAAACGCCGCATCTCCCTGCAGAGGATTGGGGCGCTTTAAAAGCGCCAGCAGCGGATGCTTTTCAAGAACCCGCGTGCGGCTTCGCCCACGCTCACTTACCTGCCAGGGCACACTTGCGATTGCCGTTGCAATCATCGACACGGCGCGAAACGCAATCACGTTGCGGCGATAGCCTTCCTCGGCAAAACGCACATAATCGCGGCGCATCCAGACGGGTTGACCCGGGGCAATCATGAACGAAGTTTCCAGCGGAAACATCTTTTCTGATTTCGTCGCGTTACCCAATAGGCCAGCGGTTAGTCGCGAAATAAATCGAGCCATAACACCTGCATTGCTAATGTGAAAAAATGACGCTCTGCGTCGCATGACCGAAAAGTTGATTTCGTGAATTTGCGGGAATCCATCGCGCATTTCACGATGCTATCTACAAAAATTTCAGCCTATATTTAAGTTATAAGCGCGGCTTTATTTCCCCGGAAGTGGGGGGCAGTAAAAATTTTTCAAAATTATTTACAACCGCCGAATCCGCCCCTGACCGCCGCGTTCACGCGCACGAATCCAGTTGAGATACTGGCTGAACGCATCGACCTGATCGTCATGCGGCGCCTGAGGAAACTGGGATAACTCCATTTCAAAATCGGCAAGCCAAGTCGCATGGCGCGGCAGCGCGACTTTCCCCGCTTCGATAAGCGGTGTGATGCGAATGAGGCGCGCCAGCTTGTCGCCCTTGGGTTCAATTGCAAGCAACGGCAATTCCGTTTCTAGCCTTAAATCCTGTAGTAGCGACTGACCACTGGCTTTATCTTCCAGTAAAATCGCTTCCGGGTGAAACGTGGCCGCGTGGCTGATAATCCGGCGCTTGAGCGCGGGATATTCAAGCCGCACCACCAACATATCAATTAAATGGTGGACGCCATCGCGCACAAAAAATGTGGCACAGGCGCTGGCGTCATTCGCCGCACCGGATTT
>JAJTIB010000207.1 GCA_021300075.1 Rickettsiales bacterium | reverse complement strand
TTCACTCTGATGAAGCCAGGGGTCATGGCGCTCGTTGTCTTTACCGGTGCGACAGGGTTATGGCTCGCACCCGCTTCGGTGCATCCCTTCCTGCAATTGCTGGCAATTTTCGCCATTGCCCTGGGCTCGGGCGCGGGCGCGGTTCTCAACATGGTCTATGACCGCGATATTGACCGGATTATGTGCCGCACCTCATCCCGCCCAATTCCTGCGGGGCGCATCGCGCCGGACGATGCTCTCGCCTTCGGGCTGATGCTGACCGTCGCTTCCGTCGGGCTGATCGGGCTGGCGCTGAACTGGGTGGCGGCTGCCTGGCTCGGATTTGCGATTTTCTTCTATGCTGTCATTTATACGATGCTGCTCAAGCGCCATACTCCGCAGAATATTGTAATTGGCGGCGCAGCGGGGGCATTTCCGGCTGTGATTGGCTGGGCCGCAGCCACGGGTGACGCATTTGCTCTTTATCCCTGGTTGTTATTCCTTATCGTGTTTTTTTGGACCCCTTCGCATTTCTGGGCGCTGGCGCTGTACCGCCATGATGATTACCGCACAGCGAATGTCCCGATGCTGCCGGTTATTCATGGCGAAACCTACACCAAGCGCGCTATTTTCTTTTACAGTCTGCTGCTGGTGATCAGCAGTTTCACGCCAATGGTGCTGACGAATGCCGGCCTCATCTACGGTGTCGCGGCAGCCGCACTCGGCACACAATACATCATTCACGCCTGGCGTGTACTACACAGCGATGACCCAAAAGTTGCGATGCGGCTGTTCGGGTTCTCAATTCTTTATTTATTCCTGTTGTTTGGCGCGCTTCTGGCCGACCATGCGCTTTTGCTTTTCAATCTGGTGTAAATGCGGTAACGTCACACACTATATCTGCAGAAAGAGAGGGCTTATGACCACCACCACCGTTAGTGTCGCTAACCAGATGGCAAGCAGTGACGCTGTTGCCACACAAGCAAACGGGATGATGGCTGCCATCGCCGAAAATATTATCTATCTGATGGGCTACAGCTTCATTCTTGGTGCGCTTTTTACCATTTTCATTCTTTTGCTACTTGATTTTTCCCGCCATCTGCGCCGGTCTAAACATGCCTGAGGCAGACGCCCATCGCCGCCAGCGCCAGAAAAATCTGGTGCTCCTCGCCATTCTGGTGGCGCTGGTAGGGCTATTTTACGGCTTAACCATGGTGAAAATGTCAGCCCTATGAGCAGCGCCACTCTGTCGGAACGCGCCTGGCCCTATGTCGCCATCCCCGTGGGCATGTTGATGCTCAGTTTTGCCGCTGTTCCACTTTACGATCTTTTCTGCCGCGTGACCGGCTTTGGCGGCACGACACAAGTGGCAGCCCACGCGCCCGGTGCAGTCGCCGCAGCAGCGCCCATCACCGTCACCATGAATACCGACATCGACCCGGCGCTGCCATGGGCATTCAAGCCACTCGAGCGACATATCACCCTGCCCATCGGCGAGCAGCGCCTGAGTGCGTTTGTCGTCGAGAATCTGGCTGACCATCCCACGCGCGGTCACGCAGTCTATAACGTCACACCCAATGCGGCCGGAAAGTATTTCAACAAAATTCAATGCTTCTGTTTCGAAGAACAGAAAATCGGAGCAAAAGCAAAAGTGAACATGCCTGTGTCATTTTTCATCGACCCGGCGATTTTGGAGGATAAAGACCTGCATGATTTACGAAATATCACTTTATCCTATACGTTTTTCAGCTATGAGAGTCGAAATAAGTAATCGCCGGAGTTTAGCATGAGTGCCCAGAAACACCCCTACCACCTTGTGAATCCAAGCCCCTGGCCGGTGGCGACCTCCTTCAGTCTGCTCGTACTGGTGGTGGGTGCTGCCCTTGCGCTCCACCGTGAGTCGGGCGGGCTTCTGGTGGTATTTTTGGGGGGTCTTTTAACCGCAAACTGTGCCTTTTTCTGGTGGCGCGACGTAATTCGTGAAGGCTACGAGCGGCGCGACCATACCCCGCCCGTCCAGCTGGGGCTACGGCTCGGTATGGCGCTTTTTATCGTTTCGGAAGTGATGTTTTTTGCCGCTTTTTTCTGGGCTTATTTCGGCGCAGCATTTTTTCCTAAAGCGCCACTGACGGAAGTCTGGGATATTGCAGCGGGCGTCTGGCCTCCAAAGAATATTATTCCGTTTGATCCCTTCGACCTGCCCTTTATGAACACGCTCATCCTGCTGCTATCGGGCACAACCGTGACCTGGGCGCATGCAGCGCTACTTCAGGGCAATGCCCGCGAATTACGAACTGCCCTGTGGTGGACGGTGGGTCTAGGCTTCGGCTTCACCCTGATGCAGGCCTATGAATATTCCCACGCCGCTTTCGGACTCGCGGACGGTAAATATGCTGCCACCTTTTATTTGGCCACAGGTTTTCACGGTCTGCATGTCATGATTGGCACGATTTTTCTCGCCGTCTGTTTGCGCCGCGCTTACACGGGAACCCTCACCAAGGAAGGCCATCTCGGCTTTGAATTCGCCGCCTGGTACTGGCATTTTGTTGATGTGGTCTGGCTGTTTCTGTTTATCGGAATTTACTGGCTGACATCTTAAACTTTTATCGCTTCCGGCTCGCGCTTCTTCGCTCGCCATGAAGCCTGCTCAAGGCTGGCTCGGCCTGCTGGCCTCGCATGACCTTGTTGTAATTCTTTATCGCCGCCCGCGCTTCCACCTGTGCATTTCGAGCTTCGACGAATAGTTATACGCTACCTGAACGTACCGAGACAACGCGCTCTTTTCTTCCGCTCACGCGAGCGCAGAAGAGGCATTGGGGTGGGAGATTCTGGCGGAATTCCAATTTTCTGCTTCCCTGAATCCCGAATCCCGCCTACTGAATCCTCTATGCTTTCCTTCACCTCGACCTGCCCACGTTGCCATAAAGCTCCGCTGTTTGACGGACTGCTGAAAGTGGTAGATATCTGCCCGAACTGCGGCCTCAACCTCAAGGACCATGATGCGGGCGATGGCCCGGCTTTTTTTGCGATTCTGCTGGTCGGATTTCTCGTCACCTTTGCCGCCGGAGCGGTTGAATATCTCTTCGCCCCGCCCTTTTGGATACATGCGTTACTATGGGTTCCGCTGACTCTGGCCACATGTTTACTGGTACTGCGTGTTGCCAAATCCATGCTGATTCACTGGCAATACCGCCTTGCCTTACTGAAGGAGCAACCCAAATGAGCTTCGCTCGCCCCAAACTTATTCCGTGGCTTTTTTTCATAAGTGCCATGGCGCTGACGCTGGCGCTTGGCACATGGCAGATTGCACGGCTGCAATGGAAAACCGATCTTATCGCCCATATCGAACGCGCCAAAACCGAGGCGCCACTGCCCGCCCTTCCCGCTAACGACCAACTGGCCACCCATGAATTTGCCCGCGTCGCCCTCGCCGGCACATGGGTTCCGGGCGTCGAATTCCACGTCACGCCGCGCTACTATAAAGACAAGCTGGGCTATCATCTTTTTGTGCCCCTGAAACTGGCCGATGGCCGCAGCGTGCTCGTCAATCGCGGCTGGGTTCCGGCCGACCGAAAAAATCCTGAAACGCGCCCGGAATCAATCGCCAAAGGCAAGGTGTCGCTGGTGGGCATGATAAGAATCGGGCCGGATCGTAATTATTTTACACCACCAAGTCAGCCGCAGAAAAATATCTGGTTTGGGCGTGATGTCACGCAGATGGCCGAAACAGAGAACCTCCAAAATCTCGCACCCGTCACGGTAGACGCGATTGGTACGCCGGATGCCACGCGACTCCCCATCCCGTTTGATGGCGAAATAAGGCTTTATAATCAACATTTAAGCTATGTTTTTACCTGGTACGGCATCGCGCTGGCTGTGCTTGTGATTTTCCTCGTCTATCACTATAAGCGGCCGGATGAAGTATCTCTCCACACGCGGGACAGCACCCGCCCTTGATTTTCGCGCCGCCATGCTTGCAGGCCTTGCAAGCGATGGTGGGCTGTATGTGCCCACTCAGATACCACAATTCTCGCCCGCCGAAATCGCACGACTGGCGCGGCTGGATTACCCCACGCTTGCCAATGAAATTATTTCACCGTTTGTGGGTGACTCATTTTCCGCCATCGAACTTGAGGCGATGATTGCGAAAGCCTATGCGGGCTTCCGCCACAAGGCCACTGCACCACTCATTCAATTATCGCATGATCATTTTCTGCTCGAATTATTTCATGGGCCAACCCTGGCATTTAAGGATTTCGCGCTGCAATTACTGGGGCAGATGCTTGCGGCCACGGTCAAAGACTCGGGCAAAAAATCCCTGGTACTGGGCGCGACTTCCGGGGATACCGGCTCGGCAGCAATTGCGGGTCTTCGCGGCCAGAAAAATATCGACATTGTGATTCTCTATCCCGAAGGCCGCACCTCCGAAGTCCAGCGCCGGCAGATGACAACGACGGGTGAGGCCAATGTTCATGCGCTTGCCGTTGCCGGCACGTTTGATGATTGTCAGGCGCTGGTGAAAGAAGCCTTTACGGATGCGGCGCTGCGTCAGGAATTCAATCTCCTCGCCGTCAATTCCATCAACTGGGCGCGGGTCATGGCGCAGATTGTCTATTATTTTTATGCAGCACTGTCCTTAGGCGCCCCCGCGCGGCGGGTGAATTTTTCCGTGCCCACAGGCAATTTCGGCGATATTTTTGCGGGCTATCTTGCGCGGCAGATGGGGCTGCCCATGGGCAAGCTGATGATTGCGAGCAACCGCAACGACATCCTCACCCGCGTGCTGGGTTCGGGCGAATACCGCGCTACGGGGGTTGCGGCGACACTCAGCCCGAGCATGGATATTCAGGTCGCAAGCAATTTCGAACGGCTGGTATTTGATCTTTACCAGCGTGACGGCAGAAGAATCTCCACGTTGATGGAGGACTTTAGAACTACAAAGTCTCTGACGCTCACACCTGAAGCGCTCGCCAATTTTCGCCAGATATTCGCGGCCGCCTCAGTCGATGATGCGGCGACGCTGGCGCAGATGAAAGCCACCTATCACGATAGCGGCTATCTACTCGACCCTCATACGGCGGTCGGCGTCAAAGCCGCCACCATGCTTGAGGGTACGACCGTGACACTCGCCACCGCCCACCCCGCAAAATTCCCGGATGCCGTTAAGCAAGCCACCGGCATGACCCCCGCCCTGCCGCCGCATCTGGCAGATTTATATGAGCGGAAAGAACGCATCATCCCGCTTGCCAATGATGCCGCACAGCTACGCGACTATATGAGGAAAATATGAGCGTTATTACACACGAACTCGCCAATGGCCTGAGGCTTGCCAGCGAGGCAATGCCGGGCGCGCATAGCGCTGCGTTTGCGATTGCTGTTCATGTCGGGGCACGCCATGAAACCGAAGAAGAATGCGGCTTGTCGCATCTTCTCGAACACATGGCGTTCAAAGGCACTGACCGCTTCAATGCCCGGCAGATTGCCGAAAAATTTGACCTGATGGGCGGTAATGTCAACGCCTATACCTCGCATGAACATACGGTGTATCACGCCAAGGTGCTGAAAGAATATGGCCGCGAGGCACTTGAACTTTTATGCGAGATTGTGCGGCGCAGCAATTTCGATGGCGAGGAGCTGGAGCGCGAGCGCGAAGTTATTCTCCAGGAAATTGCCATGCATCAGGATTCACCTGAAGATGTGGTGTTCGATCTCGCGCAGCAATCTTGCTTCGGCGAGCAAGCGCTGGGCCGCAGCATTTTAGGAACACCTGACCATATCCGCCGCTTCGCCCGCGAAGACTTACTTCGCTACACAAGCGAGCATTATCAACCCACACGCATGGTCATCACCGCCGCCGGTGCGGTTGATGCTGCGGAACTGAAATATATCGCAGACGGCTATTTCGGCGATATAAAGCGTCCGATTACAACGGCAGTGCCCCCCGCAGCTCGGCATGGGCACGGGATCAAGACGATGGAAAAAGATCTCGAACAAGTTCAGCTTGTGCTTGGCTTTCCTTCCGTCCCCGTCACCCATCCTGATTATTATACGCTGCAGGTGCTTTCAACCG
>JAJTIB010000034.1 GCA_021300075.1 Rickettsiales bacterium | reverse complement strand
TTGCGCCGGGCCCGCCCCGCCGGTATATCCCCGCCTCCGCTTCCCGACCGGGAAGCCGACCCCGGACGTGTAGCTCAGCGGTAGAGCACCTCGTTGACATCGAGGGGGTCACAGGTTCGATCCCTGTCACGTCCACCATTTTCTTGTGCAAAATCAATCTCTTAATCCAAGACCTCTAGTGGGTCTTATGGGTTCAGATGAGCCCGATACCAAATCGATACCAAGGTAAAGGATTTGGGGCCTGAATCGTGTCCCTAAGGCCAGGGTTACTCTGCGGATTGATGAGAGAGATTTTCACGGCGGGATATCCTGGTGGGCATCAGGTGTGAAAGACCCCCTGGGGGTCGAACCCGGTGGCGGGGGGTGGCTATGGCGATCCAAACCGCCACACCATTTTTTTTCCCGTTTTCAATTTTGGGCGCGTTCCCGCCTCGGGGACTTTGCACCGCCCCGCTCGCGACTGGACCACATGAAGGAGGGATTGCTGCAGGAAGTAGTACTGTTCTATTCGACCCGGGGCCGCCCTAAGTCAAAACCCACGAGGAGGAAAATACTGTGCGCACGCTAACGCTTTCCACCATTGTTTCCGCTTGCATCCTAGGCCTGAGCGCCTGCGCGACACCCTATCAGACACCCTATCAGGAGATGGAATTTGGCATTTTCGAAGGTGTTGGTGTAGATCAGGTGACAGGCAATGAATTTGTAATTCACGCTCAAGTCAATCGCTACACGGACCCATCTGTGGCTGGGCAGTATGCCCTGAGAAAGGCCGCCGAAGTTACTATTGCCAATGGCGATGACCTATTTCTCGCCGACTCGATGGGAGGTTGGGACAAGGACTGCGGGCCTATCACCAACCCGCTGTGCGACGGTGTGAGGGATCCAATCTTCCTTCCTACCCTAAACGTATGGGGAATGCTTTTCATGGTGCAGACTTTGAAGGGGCCGAAGCCCGCCGACGCGCCGCCGAACCTCTACGATGCAAGGGAGGTTCTCCGCTATCTAGTCCCGCCGCCGGCGAAGGACGATTGATCAGCGGTCTTCCGAAAGGCCGGCGAGCTGGCGGCGGAGGCTTTGAACGCTCCCCGCATAGAAGCCGTGCCGGAGAGCATTGCGGTTCCCAGCCGGAGGCCCCTGAGCGACTTAACAAGATGCCAATGGACTTAAACTGGCTGAGGTACCCTAGTGACTACGCGTTGAGCTAGACAGCCGGTACCTTCCCAACGGCGCTGCCTTCGAAACCTTTTGGGGGCTCCATATGTCACATCTGAAAGCGCTTGTGAGTGCGTCTGTCTTGGCTGCCGCTGGGGCGACGGCCGACCAGGCCGCCTGCGCAGGGAGCGGCTCGTTCTCCTCCTGCACCGACTCCCAAGGCAATTCCTACACGGTGAGCCAGTTTGGAAATACGACGACGGTGAATGGCTACAACTCCCAGAGGGGAAGCACCTGGAGCCAGAACGCGCAGCGTGCAGGCAACAGCACCTTTACGACCGGCCAGACGAATGGTCGCACCTGGGGTCAGACCCAGACCACCTACGGAAGTGGAAATCGCTCTGTCTATGGGACCAACTCGCAAGGCAAGCCCCATAGCTACACTTGCACTGGTTATGGATGCGCTGGGTCCACGCCAGCTCGCCCTAGATGAATGGGATTACTTTCATTAGTAATTAAGTCAGGATAGCGAGATATGGTCACATGGATAAAGCGAGTGGTTGTACACATTGGGGGGTTGGCATTTATTTTGATAATACCGATCTCTACAAATGCAGCGAACTGGGAATTTTATGCGGAGTCTGGATCTATCAGTAACAGTGAATATAGCAGATACCTAATTGACACGGAGTCGATCAGATCAATTGGAAATAGTCGATTTTCGATATGGGTGAAAGTGGATTACTCAAAGAATAAAACTATGAAGGCAAACTATCAGATTGGAAAATTGGAAATTGATTGCAAATCAATAAAATATAGGACTCTCCAGCTTAGAAGTTATCCTGTTTTAGGGGAACCATTATATTCGCAATCATGGAACGATTATGAGTCTGAATGGAATGATGCAATTCCTGGATCAATAGGCGAGACGATGGTCAAAAGAGTGTGTGGTCAATAGATACCTTTAAGCAGCTTATTGATATCCTTTTTTCGTTCAGACGTCTTCTTTTCCCCTATAGCGGCCCACCACCACCACCCATCCCCCTAGTAAACTAGGGGGGTGGTTGACATCGAGGGGGTCACAGGTTCGATCCCTGTCACGTCCACCATTCTTTCCGCATCGGCCGTCGCCGCCGGGCTCAGGGCCCGTAGCCGGCCTCACCACCACGTCCGGTCCGCGAACAGGGCCTCGAAGTTGCGGTGGTAGAAGTTCGCCTTCAAGGGCTCCTCTACCCCGCCCAGGGTCCGCTCGTAGCGGCCGATGGGATCGTCGGTGCCCTCGTGGTGCGGATAGTCCGAGGCGAACATCAGCATGTCCGCCGCGCCGCTCGCCAGGAGCCAGCCGATGTCCTCGCCAGCGAAGGGCGTCACCTTGACCTGGCGCTGCATGTATTCGGACGGCAGGCAGGTCAGGGCGGAGAAATCCTGCCGGCGCCGGAAGGCGCGGAAGGACTGGTCCAGGTGCTTCAGGAAAGACACCACCCAGGAGGCGCCCAGCTCCACCACGGCGATGCGCAGGCGGGGAAAGCGCTCGAGCACGCCGTCGAAGATCAGGGCTGACAGGAAGACCTGGGCCTCGAAGGGCATGCCCATGTAGCTGACGGCGTCGGCGGGGGCGTCGCCATTGCGGTGGACCGGCGTCTCGCGGCCGTTGTTGAACACCGCCCTGGGCACCGGCTCGTAGGGCGCGCCGCGGGCTCCGATGTGCAGGGTGACGGCCAGGCCCAGGTCCTGGAGCCGCGCCCAGACCGGATCGTAGGCCGGATGGGAGAAGCCCATGCCCCCGGGGGGCGGCAGGGAGTCGACCAGAACGGCGGGCAGGCCGAGGGCAGCGATGGTTTCGACCTGGGCGAGGGCGGAGTCCGGGCCGTCGGCCAGGCGGAGATAGCCCACCCCGCCCATCCGCTTGTCCTCGGAACAGAAGTCCGCCAGGCCCCGGTTCAAGGCTCGGATCCCGCCGGCCAGCACCTCGGGATCGGTGGTGGCGATCACCTGGTTGAAGGCCTCGGTGGGGAAGACCAGGTAGGCGACAAAGCCCATCAGGTCGTTGGCCCGCTTGCGCTCCGCGCCGTCGAAGGCGCCCAGGCCATGCCAGCCCTTGAACTTCATGGACATGAAGTCCGCCTCGGCCTCGGCCCGCAGGGTCGCATCGCCGCGGCGCGCCTCGGCCCGGGCGACCGCATCGGCGGCCAGGGCCCGGACCCGGGCGTCCTTACCGGCGAAGGGGACCAGGCGGGGCCGGATGTCCGGATCTGCGAAGGCCGGGAGCCAGTCCGCGTGCTCCATCATGTGGGTGTCGGCGTCGAGGATGAGCGGCCGATGGGCGTAGGGCATGGGGTCTCCTCCAGCCCGGTCGCCTTCGACGGCGCCTGGGCGAAGACAGTGTTCCCTGAAATCCGGCGGCTTGAAAAGCCAGGGTTCAGGATTTCCGGGCGAGGGCCGCCACCGCCTCGGCGGCGCGGTCGAGGTCCGGGCCGGTGACGGTGGTGAGATCGATGCGGCCGAGCTCCGGGCGCTCGTGCTGGCGGGAAGATCGGCGGTAGGCGGGATCGTAGTGGGTCTCAACGAGGCCGAGGGCCACGGGCTCCAGGTCACCAGCCTCCAGGAGGGCCCGCCATTCGGCCAGTCGCCGGGCGCCAGGCTTGCTGGGCAGGCGGGAGAGGAGGGTCATGAGGGCCTCCACGTCCCCGGCGGTCTCGGCATAGACCCCGGCGAGGTAGGCGGCGCGGGCCTCGGGGGCGGCTTCCAGGCGGATCGAGGGGGCCTGTGACATGGCGGTCCAGACGGCGGGGGGCACCATGCGCTCGCCGACCTTGCTGGATTCCGCCTCGATCACCACGGGCCGAGAGAGATCGAGGGCCTCCAGGGCGGCGAGCAGCCGGCTCTCGAACATCTTCTGCGCGGGCTGGGACTGGCCCGGCAGGGCGCCGAGGAGCGACCCGCGGTGTCCG
>JAJTIB010000143.1 GCA_021300075.1 Rickettsiales bacterium | reverse complement strand
GATAAAAAAAGGGCGGCCTGTGAGAGCCGCCCTTCGGTAGGAATTATAAGGTAAATCAGGTGACTAGTAATCCATGTCGCCCATACCACCCATGCCACCCATACCGCCCATGCCACCGCCACCGGCGGCCGCTTTTTTCTCTTCTGGCTCCTCGGCAATCAGGGCTTCGGTGGTGATCATCAGGCTTGCAACTGAGGCTGCGTCTTGAAGTGCACAGCGCACGACCTTCGTCGGGTCGATGATACCGGCTTTGATCATGTCGGTATATTCGAGTGCCTGCGCGTCGAATCCGTAATTGGTGTCGTCGGATTCGAGCAGTTTGCCCGCAACCACTGCGCCGTCCAGACCCGAATTCTCGACAATCTGGCGAATTGGTGCTTGCAGTGCGCGGCGCACGATATTGATACCGGCGCGCTCGTCGTCGTTGGCGGCTTTGATTTTATCAAGGGTACGTGAAGCATAAAGCAGCGTCACACCGCCACCGGGGACGATACCTTCCTCGACTGCTGCGCGGGTCGCGTGCAGCGCATCGTCCACGCGGTCTTTGCGTTCTTTCACTTCGACTTCACTTGCGCCGCCGACTTTGAGAACAGCCACACCGCCTGAGAGTTTTGCCAGACGTTCCTGCAGTTTTTCGCGGTCGTAATCGGAGCTGGTTTCTTCAATCTGCGCCTTGATTTGCGCGCAACGTGCTTCGATGGCTTTCTTTTCGCCTGCGCCATCGACAATCGTTGTATCGTCTTTGGTGATGACGACTTTCTTGGCCTTGCCCAGCATCGAGAGATTGACACTTTCGAGCTTGATTCCCAGCTCTTCGCTGATGACTTCGCCCTTGGTCAGAATCGCGATATCTTCAAGCATCGACTTGCGGCGATCGCCAAAGCCCGGGGCCTTGACGGCAGCTACTTTAAGACCACCGCGCAGCTTGTTGACTACGAGGGTGGCGAGAGCCTCGCCTTCGACGTCTTCGGCAATAATCAGCAACGGACGCTGCGACTGCACCACGGCCTCAAGCACCGGCAGCATTGGCTGAAGGCTGGAGAGCTTCTTCTCGAAAATCAGCACCAGCGGATTTTCCAGTTCGACTGACATTTTCTCGGCATTCGTAACGAAGTAGGGCGAGAGATACCCACGGTCAAAATTCATGCCTTCGACGACATCAAGTTCGAAATCAAAGCCCTTGGCCTCTTCTACGGTGATGACGCCCTCTTTACCCACTTTCTCCATGGCCTCGGCTATTTTATTGCCGATTTCCTTGTCACCATTGGCTGAAATCGTGCCGACCTGGGCAATTTCCGACTGGCTTTTGATGGCTTTGGATTTTTTCTTCACGTCTTCAACGACGGCCTCGACCGCCTTGTCGATACCGCGCTTGAGATCCATCGGGTTCAAGCCCGCCGCAACAGCTTTGCTGCCCTCGCGCACAATCGCTTGCGCGAGTACGGTGGCTGTCGTCGTACCGTCACCGGCCATATCATTGGTTTTGCTGGCCACCTCACGCAGCATTTGCGCGCCCATATTCTGGAATTTGTTGGACAGGGTGATTTCTTTTGCGACCGTGACACCATCCTTGGTGATGCGCGGAGCGCCATAAGATTTCTCAATCACTACGTTGCGGCCTTTGGGTCCGAGGGTTACTTTAACTGCATTCGCGAGAATATCTGCGCCTCGCAGAATTTCGTCGCGGGCATTGGAACTGAAACTGATCATTTTAGCCATGAAGAATCTCCTTAATTATCACGTTAATAGTTAGGCTGCTTTCTTTTTCGAGCCTTTGTTCTCGACCACGCCGATGATGTCCGACTCTTTAAGCACAAGGAAATCCTCGCCTTCGAGTTTCACTTCCGTACCAGCCCATTTGCCGAACAGCACGATGTCACCGACTTTAACATCCATCGGGATTTTTTTGCCGGTTTCGTCACGTCCGCCGGGACCTACGGCGATAACTTCGCCTTGGATTGGTTTTTCCTTTGCCGCATCCGGAATAATAATTCCGCCAGCCGATTTTTCTTCCTGTTCCAGTCTTTGAACGATCACACGATCATGCAGTGGACGAATGCTTGTCATAAAATAGCCTCCAGTTTGGTAAAATGCCGTAACGGGAAAAACCCAGCAAGTCTGCGGTTTCCGTCACGATTGCCGGAGGGATATAGGGGTGCATTCCTCCCGCGTCAAGGCCTCATAGTGTTTTTTTTTAAAGTGTCCAACCTGCTTGCCAGTTTGGGGGAGTGGCTTTATGCGTAACGCCATGCGCTTTACCTCACCACCACCCAACTGCGCCCTGTGCCCGCGCCTGGTTTCATTTCGCGAGCATAATCAAACGCATTACCCCGAATTTTATAATGGTGCTGTGCCGTCTTTCGGCGGTCTTGATGCCACTTTACTTGTAGTCGGTCTTGCCCCTGGCCTCAAAGGGGCGAACCGCACGGGGCGACCTTTCACCGCAGACTATGCTGGTTTGATTCTCTATGAGGGATTACTTAAAGCCGGATTCGCCCAGGGCCACTATGATGCAAGGGCGGATGATGGATTGGTATTGAATGGTGCACGCATCAGCAATGCGGTGCGCTGTGTGCCGCCAGAAAACAAGCCGACCCCACAAGAGGTAACTACCTGCCTGAATTTCTTGAAGAACGAAATTGCAGCCATGCCGAATTTGCGGGTGATTCTAAGCCTTGGCCTGACGTCACATCAGGCGGTGCTGCGGGCGCTTGCGAAAAAACAGAAAGATTTCCCCTTTGTCCATGGCGCGCAGCACCGGTTGGGTCAGGGGCTGAGATTGGCCGACAGCTATCATACCTCGCGCTATAACATCCAGACCGGTAGGTTAACGCAAGCAATGTTCGACGCGGTGCTGACTGAGATTAGAAAGGTAATGAACGCTTCATAGAATCCCAAAGCGAGGGTTGATAACCCCCAAGTCCGCAGCCGGGCGTGGCATTGGGGGGTAGTTTACACCAGGCGCCGCCACCTTTCTGACAGGCAACACCTCGCAAGGTCTGCTCGACTTCATGCACTTTCAGTGTTTCGGTGAATTTCCGGCAGCCATACCCTCGCGGATTGATGAATATTACGTCCGGCGTCAGGGTGCCGTAGGTGTTCAGATTGCTCCACTGCACGGCCTTTCCAGCCGTGCCGTGATTCATGGTCCAGTAAAAAATCTGGCTGTAATAGCTGCGCTCCGGCTCGCTCATTTCTTTTATCAGATCGCGTGCAAAATGACTGTTACCGTCTTCGCGGATACGAATCGTATCAATTTTCGGCGGCGGCGCATTTCTATCGCGGATGATGGGCGGCGGTTTGGGAGGCCCGCCCGCCGCAGACGTCACGGATTCTGCGGGAATCGTGGGCACGGGCGCATTTTCCTTACGTTCCTGCAGCATGACATACACGGCGAACACAATGACAATCAGTAGCATGATGAACATATTGCGACCCAGAATGAGAAAGGGCCACCAGACAAGGTTCAGCGCCAGACGAATGAGGTTACGGATAATACGAAAGATAACCATGCAGCGACTTTAGCCGCCGCCTAGCGGCTTAGCAACCCAATCTTATCCATGGTCGCTTTGAGGATGGGTTCGGCAATGGCTGCCGCCCGATCACTTCCGGTTTTGAGGAGAGAATCGAGCTCGGTTACATCTCGCATTAATTCCCGCATCCGTTCGGTGATGGGACTTAGCTTCGCAACCGCCAAATCGGTCAGTGCAGTTTTGAAATTCGATAAATTACTGCTGGCATAGCTGCCGACGACTGCCTCGACCGTCTGGTCGCTTAATGCGGCGTAAATTTGAATAAGGTTGGAGACTTCCGGGCGTTTTTCCTCGTCGTAATGGATTCCTTCAACCATGTCAGATTTGGCCTTGCGGAATTTGAGGGCAATGGCATCGGCATCGTCGGTCAAATTAATGCGCGAATAGTCGGACTCGTCGGATTTGCTCATTTTCTTTGTGCCATCGCGCAGACTCATGATGCGGGCGGCGGTGGGCATGATTTTTGGCTCCGGCAGGGGGAAAAATTCCTCGCCTACGAAGCGGTTAAACGCGCCGGCAATGTCGCGTGCCAGTTCAAGATGCTGTTTCTGGTCTTCCCCGACCGGCACGTGGGTTGCGTGATAGCCGAGGATGTCGGCGGCCATGAGCACCGGGTAGCCATAAAGCCCGAGCACGGCAAGGTCTTTCTGCTTTCCTGCTTTTTCCTTAAATTGCGTCATACGGTTGAGCCAGCCCAGCGGGGTGAAACAGCCAAGAATCCAGGCCAGTTCGGCATGGGCCGAGACGGCGGATTGCGGGAAAATAATGGATTTCTTGGGGTCAATCCCTGCGGCGATAAAAGCCGCAGCCACTTCGCGTGTGGATTGCCGGAGCGCGACCGGGTTCTGCGGCGTGGTAATGGCATGCAGATTCATGATGCCGAAGATGCACTCCATCTCCTTTTGCATCGCGACCCAGTTTTTAATCGCGCCGAGATAATTACCAAGATGCAGGTTGCCGGTGGACTGAACCCCTGAAAATACGCGCTGTTTGGTCATGATTGGCTCCTTCAGACGCTTGTAGCGGCTTATTTTCAGGGATTCCAGCAAAAGCTGCGCCCTTGCTGCACCGCAATAAAATCCAGTAAATTCATCGAATTGTCACATTTCTTATTACCCATTTATGGTAATTTTGAAGGTGAGAGAATCTATGATGGAACACGTAAAAACAGCCACTCCCCCGACGCCGCAACCGGTTGAGGCCAGCGACGCTGCGCCCGCGATGGCCGCGCCGACGCAGAATTCTGGCCAGACGACGCCCTTAGGAAATTGGCTGGTACGCCACCCCCGTTTTACCCGTGAGCCGCTCAGTTTCACGGGCTACCAGTTTGTGCGTTCGACACTGGCGACGATTCCTTACGGGCTTGGCATGGCGTTCATCTATCACCTGATGGGGCTGCTAAGTATCAAAGGATCCAAGATTGGACTGACCGAGGCCGGTCATCAACAATTCAGCTCCGACTTCAACAAAGGCGGCTATGCCGAGGCGATGAAGACGCTGGATAACATTGCGGAGAAAGCAAAACTTCATACGCCCGGCATCAAAGGTTATATTGGTCGCAACATGACGCGGTTCGCCAATTCACCGATGAATGCGGCGCTGCAGATTGGTCTTGCCTTCAGCATGTTCCGTTTTGTCGGCAGCATCGTAAAAACCGTGCGCGATAAATTGACCGACCCAAGTAATACGCCCGAAGATACGCAGCGCGAGGCCGCGAACTGGTGGAAAACCGCCAAAGAAGCGATGCAGATTAACTGGAAAGCCGAAGCTATTGGCACCTTCTGGGCGGCGCTGACGCTGGGCTTTATCGGCGCAAATTTCAAGCAGACCACGCCCTACCAGAGGCAGGCTGGAGAAAAATTTGTCGATGCCGTGAAACGCGTCTGGTCGAAGCCCTCCAAACTTTGGCAAAACGGTATGCTCTGGGCGATCTCTTATAGTGCCTTTTTTGAGGTCGATGAGCGTATCCAAAAAGATTTCAAACTGCGTGAAGGCACATGGAAGGGCCATAGTAACAGCCTCGTGAATAAACCCGACGTCACGGTAGGTATGCCGCCTAAAAAGGACGAAAAAGGGGAATCGGCACCTGTCAGCGAACAGCCGGAGAAACCAAGGTTCGGATTTTTTACCAATGACCCGGGGCTGCCACGGCTGATTTTCCGGCGTGTGCTGCCAGTAGCAGCGGGCATCACAGCTTATGCCGTACTCAAGCGGGCGACCTATGTTGCCGCCGGAGGGCAGATGATGCCCATCACCGAGCGAGTGGCGCATAGCGGGCTTCTCAACAACCTTAAACATTTTGGTAAGAATTCCTGGCGCGAGGGTTTGGCGACCGCCACCTTCGGCGTACTCTGGATGGCGACCGACGCCTGGGGCGAGGGCTACGACAAATTTTTCGCGAAGCTTCAGCATAAAAATTCACCTCGGCCACTCACCCCCGAGCAATCACGCAATTTTGCCATTCTTCAACAGAAGCTGGATGAAAAGGATCGTGGCAAGGGCGTGGCCGCTTAG
>JAJTIB010000180.1 GCA_021300075.1 Rickettsiales bacterium | reverse complement strand
CGTCAATTCGCCAACTCGTCAACTCCCGCCTTCACCTACGGCGATGTCTATCTCGAAAATGAGCGGCAGTTTTCCGCCTACCATCTCGAACATGCGGATACCGCGCAGCTTCTCGCCCATTTCAAAGATGCGGAAGCCGAATGTCAGGCGCTCCTCGCCAGAAACCTGCCCCTGCCCGCTTACGACCAGTGCATCAAAGCCTCGCACCGCTTCAACATTCTTGATGCGCGCGGGGTGATTGGTGTCACCGAACGCGCCGCCTATATCGCCCGCGTGCGCGCACTCGCTAAAGCCTGCTGCGAAGCATGGGTCAAAACACAGGAGGTCGCGTGAACAATTTTAACGTCACCACCATCAATGCCTTCACCAATGCGGCTGAACTTAGGGGTAATCCAGCGGGTGTGTGTTTGCTTAATGCGTTCCCCGAAAAGGCGGTGATGCAGGAAATTGCGCGGCGCATGGGGCATGCCGAAACCGCTTTTCTCGTTAAAAATGCTGAAAACTCTTATGCGCTGCGTTGGTTCACCCCAACGACCGAAGTTCCGCTCTGTGGCCATGCCACCCTTGCAGCTGCGCATTTTCTGCGTGAATCTAAACAAGTGGATGGCATTGCGCCGGTACAGTTTACTACGCAATCCGGCAGGTTGGATGCGCGTTACAACGACACTTCCATCAGCATCACTCTGCCCGCCACCCCGGGGAAAGATGCAGACATAACACCCGCACTTGCCGCATGTTTAGGAGTGCCCATCACGTCCTGCAAACGAAGTGACGCCAGCTATCTCGTCGAGGTGGCGGATATGAATACTCTACGTGATTGCAAGCCGAATCTTAAAGCTATTGCGAACCTCGATTCAGAGGATTTAATTGTTACCACAGCGGGCGAAAATGGATACGATTACGCCTATCGCTGCTTCTGTCCGCAATTGGGAATCGATGAAGATCAGGTGACAGGATCAGCCAACTGTATTCTTGCTCCCTATTGGGGAGATAAGCTTCATCGCACGTCAATGAAGGCGCTGCAAGCTTCAACAAATGGTGGCGAGCTGAATATTGTTCTGAATGGCAATAATGTAGAAGTTGGTGGGCGGGCGCTGACAATTAGAACCGCTACTGTTGATTTGACAAAGAATCAAAACAACACGAGGGCTGTCTAATGTACCTCTCTCTTCTCAAATGCAAGCTGCATGGCGCGGTGGTGACCGACGCCAATCTGAACTACGAAGGCTCGATTGGCATCGCGCGCGATCTCATGGATAAGGCAGGGCTGGTGCCGCATGAGAAAGTGGATGTGCTGAATTTCCGCAATGGCGCGCGGCTCACGACTTACGTTATCGAATATCCGGCGAAATCGGGGCAGATTGTGATGAACGGGCCGGCCGCACATCTGGTGACGAAGGGCGACCGGATTATTGTCTGCGCCTATGCCGCCATGCCCCCTAAAAAAGCCCGCAAACACACCCCTACCATTGTGATTCTGGGGGGAAAAAACACCGTGCAGCCAGCGCGCGATAAAACCATGATCGACCCCAAGCGGGGGCTCAAAAAAACCGTCAGGAAAAAACCCGCCAAACGGAAGGCTAAAAAATAATGCCCAGCCTGCTGCTCGAATTATTTTCGGAGGAAATCCCGGCGCGCATGCAGCGCGGCGCGGGCGAGCAGTTGGTGCGGCTGGTGACCCGAGGGCTCGAAAAATCCGGCCTGCCGCATAGCACCATGCGCGCCTATGTTTCGCCGCGCCATCTGGCGGTGATGGTGGAGGGTTTGCCCGCACACCAGCCGGATGTGACGGAAGAAAAAAAAGGTCCGCGTGTGGGCGCGCCGGAACAGGCCATTCAAGGCTTTCTGCAATCGACCGGCTTGACACTCGCCGACTGCGAACAGCGCGCCATCGGCAAGGACACGTACTATTTCGCCACCATCACCCGTAAAGGGCGCGCGACGGGCGAAGTTGCAAAAGAAATTCTGGAAGAAGCGCTGCAGCATTTTGTCTGGCCAAAATCCATGCGCTGGGGTGCCCATAAAATGCACTGGGTGCGGCCACTGCACCGCATTCTCTGTCTGCTCGACGACGCGGTGATTCCCGTCTCCTTTGGCCATCTGACCGCGGGCAATATCACCGAAGGCCACCGTTTTCTGGCGCCTGCGCCCATCACCCTCCCCCATGCGAAGGATTATGTTGCTGCACTGCAACAGGCGAAGGTGATGGTAGATGCGGACGCGCGCAAAGCCAACATTCGTGAAAGCCTTGCTGCTGTCGCAGCGCAGCATAAACTGACGCTTAGGGAAGATGAAACACTGCTTGAGGAAGTGACCGGGCTGGTCGAATGGCCGGTCGTACTGCTGGGTGAGTTTGACCGGGAATTTCTGACCCTGCCGCCGGAAGTACTCATCAGCGAAATGAAGCATCACCAGCGTTATTTCGCCCTGAGCGGGGCGGATGGCAAGCTCACCAACCGCTTTTTACTGGTCGCCAACCGGCCGACGAGTGACGGCGGCAAGGCGGTGATTGCGGGCAATTCCCGCGTGCTGCGCGCGCGCCTGTCGGACGGCGCATTTTACTGGGAACAGGACCAGAAAAAACCCCTCAGCACTTGGGCAAATGGGCTGGCGGATATGGTGTTCCATGCGAAAGTGGGGCGCATGGATAAAGAGGTCGAGCGCACCCGGGCACTGGCAATCGCGATTGCTAAAGAAATCGGCTATCAAAACCTGACCGAGGTTGCGCGGGCGGCGGAATTATGCAAGGCCGATCTCACCACCGGCATGGTCGGGGAATTTCCCGATCTGCAGGGGATCATGGGGCGGTATTATGCCAACGCACAAGGCGAGGCGAAAGCAGTAGTAGAAGCAATTTACGAACATTATAAACCCGCCGGTGCAGGTGACTCGCTACCCGCAACCGAACTTGGGGCGATTCTCTCCGTCGCCGATAAATTACGCATGATGCAAAGCCTGTTTGCAGCAGGCGAAAAACCCACCGGCAGCAAAGACCCCTTTGCCCTGCGCCGTGCTGCACTGGGTGCGCTTAGAATTGTGCGTGAGCGCCAATGGGGAATT
>JAJTIB010000046.1 GCA_021300075.1 Rickettsiales bacterium | reverse complement strand
GGCCGGACGGCGGGGCGGGCAACAACCGGCAGGGCACCCCAACCACCCCCCGTGCCGGAGATACCCCATGAGCTACAGCCCCCGCTTCATCGAAGAACCGCCGGAACTGACCCCGCGCCACCCCGCGATGTTCTACGCGCATTGTGTGAACACAATGGGGGAAAAACCGTTTGAGTATGTTCCCCATACCTGGTCGTTCCCGATGCCGATTGAATACCCCGATTGGAAGCGCCCCTCGCCCTATCTGGCCAAAGTGCCGCTGCCGACCGGGGTCGGTCCGCTGTGGAATCATGAGCTGCTGACAGCCCCGCCCCAGGCCTTTGCGCCCTGGGTCGCCGATATCCGCGTCAGCCATGACAAGATCATTCCGCTGATCCCCGATATCTGCGGCTACGCCGGCCTGGGCATTGTCAGCGAACGGGCCATGCATCTGCTGGAAGATCAGTTTCCGGGCGGCAGCTATTTCTGGCCGGCCAGAATCCTGTCAAAGGGCGGTACGCCGCTTGACCGGCCGTTCTTTCACTGGGTGCAGCGCCATAATGTGACCTTTCGCAATGTCACCGCCAACACCTTGGAAACGGAGCAGGGCCGGAAGCTGCCGTGCATACCCCTGACCTACATGTTCCCTGCAATTGACGACCGCAGAGGGCGCTATGACATTCTGCACAACAGCGCCCTGCGCGATTTTCTGCAGACGCTGCCCTTCTGGACAGGGAACCTGAATTGCGACGCCCCGGTGTACCGGGCCGACACCTTTCGCGTGCTCAAGGCAGCGGGCCTGACCGGGCTGCGCGAAGTGCGCAAGACGCATGAAGATTACCAGGTCAAACGTGGCGAGTTTATCGGAGTGATCCCGTGATGGATGGCGGTTTGTGCACCGCCTTTTCGCTGACGGCGACATCGGGGCTCTGCGCGTCACACAGCGATTGCACAGGCCACTGCGGCGGCTGCCCGCAACTGCCCCATCCAACGGTTGGGCCGTGAGATGATACGCTATGGCTCTGCGCTTGTTCTGGTTTACCCCGGCCTCGTGATTCTGGGGGTTGTGGCCGGCTTTCTTGGGTTGCCTTGGCTGCTGACATCGGCACTGGGCATGGTTGTGACGGCGGCGCTTTGGTATGCAATCATGGGTCAGATCACGCCCGGCACAGGGTTTCGCGCGAAAGCAACAATGACCTGGTACCTGCTGAGAGGGCGGACAAACGTCAGCACCGGCGAGAACGTGGCAGGACTGCGCCGGCTGGTTCTGGCCAGTGCCTTTCTTCCGTTCTGCGGGCATGTCGTGGCGGGTATCTTCGCCTCGGACGGCAGCCCGGGGGCGACCGGGCCAGACCCGAATCTGGTTGCCATTGTCGGTCTGGCCGGGTTTACGCTGAACTGCGTCATCAAGCTGCAAGAACATTACTGGGACCGGTTCTTCAACCCCTGGCTTCACAGGCGGGAACCGCTGCGAAGGCGGATCGCAAGGGTCTGGCGCAAGGCCGTCTACCGGTTGCGCAAGCCCGAGGTCTTTCCGGATATCAGCAGCAGGCACGACTATGATTGGGTCGGCGGCAGAAGCCCCACCCTTGACCGCCTGGCGCGCGGCACCCCAAGCGAACCTGCCGCGGATGACCCGCCGCCCAGGGAGTCCGGCGCAAACTCCGCGCCCGCCCCGACAGACAGGCGGCAGGCACCCTGAATGCCGATGGCCAGGCCCCGATCCCGCCAGCCGGAAGAACCGCGCGCATCGCCGCCCCGCGCCCGCCCCTGCAGCCGCGGTGCCTTCGGGGCCTGCACAACCCCTAATGCCGGAGATGCCCCATGAGCTACAGCCCCCGCTTCATCGAAGAACCGCCGGAACTGACCCCGCGGCACGCCGCGATGTTCTATGCGAGTTACTTCAACATGGTCGGGGACAATCCCGTCGCTTATGTTCCCCATACCTGGTCATTCCCGGCACCACTTGATTACCCCGGTTGGGGACGCCCCTCACCCTATCTGGCCGAAATGCCGCTGCCGGCCGGGGTCGGTCCGCTGTGGAATCATGAGCTGCTGACAGCCCCGCCCCAGGCCTTTGCGCCCTGGGTGGCTGACCTTCGCGTCAGCCATGACCGGATCATTCCGCTGATCCCCGATATCTGGGGCTACGCCGGCCTGGGCATTGTCAGCGAACGGGCCATGCATCTGCTGGAAGATCAGTTTCCGGGCGGCAGTTATTTCTGGCCGGCCAGGATCCTGTCCAAGGGCGGCACGCCGCTGGACCGGCCGTTCTTTCACTGGGTGCAGCGCCATCATGTGAGCTTTCTCAAGGGTGAGGCCAATCATCTGGAAACGGAGCAGGGCCGGAAACTGCCGTGCATACCCCTGACCTACATGTTCCACGCAATTCCCGACCGCAGAGGGCGCTATGACATTCTGCACAACAGCGCGCTGCGCGAATTTCTGCAGACGCTGCCCTTCTGGACGGGGAACCTGGATTGCGACGCCCCGGTATACCGGGCCGAAACCTTTCGCGTGCTCAAGGCGGCGGGCCTGACCGGGCTGCGCGAAGTGCGCAAGACGCATGAAGATTACCAGGTCAAACGTGGCGAGTTTATTGGAGTGATCCCGTGATGGATGGCGGTTTGTGCACCGCCTTTTCGCTGACGGCGACATCGGGGCTCTGCGCGTCACACAGCGATTGCACAGGCCACTGCGGCGGCTGCCCGCAAGTGCCCCATCCAACGGTTGGGCCGTGACATGATACGCTATGGCTCTGCGCTTGTTCTGGTTTACCCCGGCCTCGTGATTCTGGGGGTTGTGGCCGGCTTTCTTGGGTTGCCTTGG
>JAJTIB010000068.1 GCA_021300075.1 Rickettsiales bacterium | reverse complement strand
GAAGCTGGGGCGGTGAACAGTAACTCATAATCATCCCCGCCGGTGAGCATGGTTTCAATATCGCCAGTTCTGGCGAGCGGCATGTGCGGGATATGCACCACCGCCCCGAGGTCACTAGCCTTACATAGATGGGTAAAATCCTGCACCAGCCCGTCTGAAATATCGATCGCGGCACTGGCAATTCCGCGCATTGCCAGCCCTACTGCAATCCGGGGCTCAGGTGCAAAATAGCGGTCAAGCCATGGCTGCGCGGCCGCATTCGGCGTTTTCTCGCCGAGTGCATAAGGCAGGGCGAGTGCGGCTTCGCCGATGGTTCCGGTCACATAAAGATCGTCCCCTGCTTTTGCGCCGCGCCGCAGTATAGGCTCAGGCGTAAGCCCGAGCAGGGTTGCGGTTAGGTGAATATTTTCACCGCCCGTAGTCGAATCGCCCCCGACTAGCACTATGCCGAAATGCTGCTGTTCCTGCTGCAGCATGGCAGAAAATTGCTGCAACCATTCTTCTGAAATAGTTGCAGGCACATGCAGGTTGAGCAGATAGCGCCAGGGCAATGCCCCCATCGCAGCAAGATCGGAAAGGTTGCGCCGCAGGAGTTTCTGGGCGAATTGTGCCGGGCTTGCATCGCGTGGCAGATGGATGCCGCCAATCACGCTATCGGTTGTCACTACCAGTGTCTGGCCGGCCGGAATGGTAAGTGCTGCCGCATCATCCGTAAGCGCAAATGCCCCCGCCTCGCCTGCTGAGAGCGGCGCAAAATAACGGGCAATGCGGTCAAATTCGTTCATGGGAATTCCCTCCCATTATGCCAACGCATCCAGCAGCAGATTGAGCGCTTTGTGGATATAGCCTGCTTCTTCCTCACTCAAGAAACTGGCGGCAATGTCAGTATATTCGCGGATGATGAGGGCGCGGGATTTTTTGACATCTTCCCGCTGCTCGGCTCCGGCGGCAAGAAAAATCGAGAACATGAGCGGGCTCATCCGCTCTTTCTTCCACCCCGGCAGAATCAGTGTTTCAATCGCCGCATCCAGCGCTGCGCGGTCGGCCAAGACTTGCGCGAGGATACGCTCCAGAAGCGCCGGCCCGGGCGTGATATCCGCTGGCCAGTCGGTATCTTGCGATAATTTACTATCCCGCCATTGCGCCAGCATCATGCGGGCGAGTTCCTTGGGCGGCTTCTCGCCAAGCCCGAGGGTCGGCGCGTAAAGCGCCTGCACCGCCGCCATACGCGAGGCGCGTTTACGCAGCAGGCTTTTATTCGGCTTCGCTGGCTTCGCCACGCCCATCTCCTAAAAATAGATGCTGCAGCTCAATCATGCGGATACAGGCGCGCGCTGCCTCGCCGCCCTTGTCGCCCTGAGCGGGGTCGGAGCGCTCTACCGCCTGTTCCAGCGTCTCGCAGGTGAGGATGCCGTAACCAATGGCCGCGCCGAATTCGACCGCGAGATTCTGTAACCCCCGTGCGGATTCGCTGCAGACATAATCATAATGCGAGGTCTCGCCACGAATGACACAGCCCAGCGCAATATAGCCGCTATAGCGCTCGGATCGCAGCGCGTAACCAATCGCGGCGGGAAGCTCAAACGCGCCCGGCACGGTGACCACTTCCACCCTGAATCCGGCGGCGGAAGCCACTTGGGTGGCACCCATCACGAGGGCTTCGGCGATTTCCTGATAATAAGGCGCAACAGCAATAAGGATAGGTTTCATGGGAGTGGCTCAATCGGTTGATGACCGGTGACTTCTAGCCCATAGCCCTCGAGTCCGACAATGTTTTTCGGTGCGTTGGTAAGAAGTGTCAGCTGTTTCACGCCTAGATCCAGCAGAATCTGCGCGCCGATACCATAATCACGCAGCGCGGGCGTCGCCACCTCGCGCCCCAGCCGTGCGCGCAACTGGTCGGAGACGGCGCTGCGTTTCGGCTCGCGGATGAGCACCATGACCCCCGCCCCCGCACGGCCAATCTGCTGCATGGCCGCCTGCAGCAACCCTGTTTTGCTCTGGCTGGTATCTGACAGCACATCCTGCAATACATCGAGCGCGTGCATCCTGACCAGTACCGGCGCATCCGCACGAATCGCGCCCTTGATGAGCGCAATATGCTCCGCATAGCCAATGGTTGTTCCATACACAATACAATGAAACTCCCCGCCATAGCGGCTGGTGAGGCTTGTCTCCACAAGCCGGTGCACAAGGCGCTCCGCGCGGCGGCGGTAGGCAATGAGATCGGCAATCGTGCCGATTTTCAGCCCATGCTGCGCCGCAAAAGGAATCAGATCCGGCAGGCGCGCCATGCTGCCATCATCATTCATGATTTCGCAGATCACGCCCGAAGGGTGAAGCCCCGCCAGCCGTGCAATATCGACCGCCGCTTCGGTATGGCCAGCGCGCACCAGCACCCCGCCCTCGCGCGCTTCGAGCGGGAAAATATGGCCGGGCGTGGCAATATCCGTAGCGGTGGATTTGGGGTCAATCGCAACCGCAATGGTGCGGGCGCGGTCGGCGGCGGAAATGCCCGTCGTCACCCCCTCGCGCGCTTCGATGGAAACGGTGAATGCCGTTTGGTGGCGCGAGCTGTTCTGCCGCGCCATGGGAGGCAGGCCAAGGCGCGCGACTTGCGCCGGTTCAAGCGCCAGACAAATAAGGCCGCGCCCATATTTCGCCATAAAATTCACCGCCGCCGCATCCGCCATTTGCGCCGGAATCACCAGATCGCCCTCATTCTCTCTGGTTTCATCATCGACCAGAATAAACATGCGCCCGGCCTTGGCTTCGGCGAGGATTTCTTCGATGCTGGCAAGTCCGCTCATGCGCGCAGCTCCAGTTGCCTTGCCACATAGCGTGCGAGCATATCGGCTTCAAGATTCACCCGGTCGCCGGGCTTGAGCCGCGCAAAGCCGGTAACCGCACGGGTATGGGGAATAATCATTACCGTGAAATACTCCGTCGTAACCTCGTTCACCGTCAGCGACACGCCGTCAATCGTCACGGAGCCTTTGGGCGCAAGGTAGGGCGCAAGGGTTAGCGGATAGGTAAATTCCCACACCGAAGATTCGCCCACAGGCGTGATGCGGCGCACCTGCCCGACCCCATCCACATGGCCGCTGACCAGATGCCCGCCCAGCGCGTCCCCCACCCGAAGGGCTGGTTCGAGATTCACCCGCTCGCCCGTCTGCCAGTCTTTCGCCGTTGTTACCCGCAGGGTTTCAGGCGAAAGGGTGACGCTGAAATCAGTGGCAGTCATGGCGGCAACCGTGAGGCAAATACCGTTAACGGCAATCGAGTCGCCCAGCGCGTGAGAGAAATTGCGCTGCATAGGCGCAAGCGTGATATGCCGCTCTGCCTCTCCGGTTATGCGGATGATCTCGCCTTCGTCACTAATTAATCCGGTAAACATGGGCTCAGCTCTACTTCCTCGCAGGAATCCGCGCCCAGATGTAGCCATTCGGCTGGCGTCTGGCGAGGG
>JAJTIB010000061.1 GCA_021300075.1 Rickettsiales bacterium | reverse complement strand
GTGCTGGGCAATAAAGCCACTGCCGGGACGATTGATCCGTTTGGGCAGATGACGCATCAGCTCGAGGAAATCGGTAAGCAGAACATGGAATTCTTTACGAAGGCCTTCTCGATGTTCACGCCCTTCACCGGCCCGGAATCGACGACGAAGAAGAAGTAAGCGGAAGATTGCCGCAGATTAGCCAATTTGGTTGACAGGCTTGATACCCACGGGATTAAACGCAAACAAACCATGGCCTGGCGCCACATGGCTTGAAGATGGCGTAATGTGTGTCACGCCAGTCGCGAGATGGAGTGCCCGAATGGCTTCCATTGCCTTTACCAGATCTTTACTGCAGCCCGTTTCCGAGACGTGTGGGCCACAAAAGACCATATGCGAGGGTGGTAGGGTGATTTTTGCCGTCATAACATGTTCTCCATGACTCCTTTATACCACCCAATTGTGACGATTTGATGACAGATGCGTGATAAATGCGTGACAAAAAGATTAAGAAACGGTTAACGTTTCGCTTCGGCACTGATCGGCGTGGCGGCTTCTTTATTCAGTTGCTCAGTGAAGGAGGCGCTGCGCGGTGAAATAGACGACTGAACGGCGGCATTTGCAGGTGTCACACGATCCGTCCAGTTGCGCGAATGAATTTTTGGTTGCGGATGGTGCGCCGGAGAGTGTTGGGTGTGTTCAGCGGCGTGATGCGCCAGTTCCGTGGTTTTAAGCGCCGTTTTTGTTGCCTGATAGCTCGAGAGTTCATCCGGTGTCATGGTGTGATGCTCGGTAGTCACCATCGGCATCACGGCGCTCGCGTGTTTTAATGCAAATAGCCCGCCAATGGCGGTAGCTGCACCGGCCATCGCCACACCTGCACCATGGCCTACCGTTTGAGCGGTTGCTGCTGGGGCGGCAGCTGCGGCAGCACCAACGCCAGCAAGGCTTGGGAACAGTTGAGTAAAAAAGCCGCCAAGAACATTCCCGACCGCTGACAGGCCAATACCAATCCCCTGAGCGACGGTGAAAAAGATGCTTTTCGCAGCTGCACCGGTAATCGCTACAGCCCCTGCGAGTTGCGGATTTGATACCAGAAGAGTGGAAAAAAAGCTGCTGGCAAACCAGTAGCCAACGACCGCCACAACGGCAATAGCGGTAATAGTGGCCGCACCTTTGATCACCCGCCCCCAATGAATTTTGGTGCGCGTGACCGTCACCGGAGCGTCGCCTTGCATTTCGCTTTGTAGTGTTGTTGCGTTTGCCATAATTATTCAGGGTTATAATAACAGCTTGGCTGGTCAAGTTGTGTGACAATTCTGTGAAGATCGGGGTCAGACCGCCCGTAGGCGGGCACTTAAACGACGCCGCTTCTGGATTTATTTCTAGTCAGCCGCCGCCGGATGGTTTATCTGTGCTGTGGCGTTATTTTACCTGGGGCAAACCTATGAATAATACGACGCATTCCGGCATCAGCAACAAGACCTATGACCAAATCAGGATTGGTGATTCGGCAAGCCTGACGCGCACCCTGACCAAGCAGGAAATTCAACTTTTCGCGGTGGTGACGGGTGACATGAATCCGGCGCATCTGGACGAACAGTACGCCAAAACCGATATGTTCCGCCAGATTGTTGGGCACGGCATGTGGACGGGGTCGATGTTCTCAACCTTGCTGGGCATGTACCTACCCGGACCGGGAACAATTTATCTCAGCCAGACACTCAAATTCCTGCGTCCGGTAAAACTGGGCGAGACGATTACTGCTTCCGTTAAAGCCATCCGCAAGGACGATAAGCACCATCACATCACTTTCCAAACCCTCTGTGCCAATGAGCAGGGTGAGCACGTGCTGGAAGGCGAGGCGCTGGTAATTGCACCGACCGAAAAAACCGTCTGGAACGCTCAGACTCTGCCAGAAATTCAGGTTAAAAGTCCGGCGCATAATTACTCCCAGTGGTTGCTCAATCAATGTGTTGGCCTCGCGCCTCTGAAAGTGGCTGTTGTACATCCGACCGATATTTTATCGCTTTCGGGCGCAATTGAAGCGGCGCGGCGCGGTATCATCGCCCCCATTCTGGTGGGACCGGAAGCCAAAATCCGCAAAGTGGCCGAAGACGCCCATATCGACCTCACCCCTTACCCGATTCTAGCCACCCCCCACAGTCATGCAGCCGCAGACGCGGCGGTTGCGCTGGCCCGTAACGGAGAGGTTGAAGCCCTGATGAAAGGTAAGCTCTCGACCGAAGAATTGATGCATGCGGCGGTAGCGCGCGATACTGGGCTTCGAACCGGACGGCGGATGAGCCATGTGCTGGTGCTCGATGTGCCGAGCTACCCCAAACCATTATTCCTGACGGATGCGGCGCTTAACATCAACCCAACCCTGATGACCAAAAAAGACATCGTGCAAAATGCGATTGATCTGTTCGTGGCGATTGGTTTAGGTACACCGAAAGTGGCTATTCTATCGGCGATTGAGATAGTGAATGAAAAACTACCTTCAACACTTGACGCCACAGCACTATGCAAAATGGCCGAGCGCGGGCAGATTACCGGCGGGCTGGTAGATGGACCACTGGCGTTTGACAATGCCGTTTCGCGCGAGGCGGCAATCGTCAAGGGCCTTGAACATTCACCCGTGGCGGGGAATGCCGATATACTCGTGGTTCCCGACATTGAATCAGGCAATATGCTTTATAAGCAACTGCGTTATTTTTCGGGCGCACAGGGAGCGGGACTTGTGCTCGGCGCAAAAGTGCCCATCATCATCACCAGTCGGGCGAGCGATGCGGAAGACCGTATGGTTTCTGCGGCGCTAGCTTTACTTTATTATCGTGCGCGGAAAGTATGAGTGTCATCATCACTTGTAATGCCGGTTCGGACAATACCAAACTCGCGGCATTTGACTCAAAGACACTCGAACGCAAGGGGCGGACGACGGCCCATAATACCGCCGAGGCCGAAGAGTGGCTCTGCGCCATTGGTAGTCTTGGAATCAAAGGCGTGGCTTACCGCGTAGTGCATGGAGGGGATCTCTACCATAAGCCGGTGAAGCTCGATGAGAAAGTGATTGCCGATTTAAACGGGCTGGCCAAGCTCGCACCGCTGCATCAGCCCGCTGCGCTGCGCCTGATTGTGGAAGTACAAAAACTTTATCCCAAAGTGCTTCACATGGTCTGTTTTGATACGGCATTTCATCAGGACATTCCGGCCATCGACCGCCGGTTCGCGCTCCCGCGACGCTATCATGACGAAGGGCTGAAACGTTACGGTTTTCACGGACTTTCTTACGAATACATTGCATCCATCCTGCCGGAGAAAGCGGCTGAAAGAGCGAGAGGAAAGATTGTCGTCGCCCATCTGGGTGGTGGTTCAAGTGCCTGTGCTATAAAAAATCTAAAAAGCATAGGGGGGACAATGGGGTTTTCAACGCTGGACGGCATGATGATGGGCACGCGCTGCGGCGCGATCGATGCCGGAGTTCTGCTCTATCTCCTTGAAGAAAAAAATATGCGAACGGAAGATCTCGCCCGGCTACTTTACGAGGAATCCGGCCTCATTGGAGTGTCGGGCATCAGCGCCAAGATGAGTGACCTTCTTGCCAGTAAAGCCCCGGCAGCGGCCGAGGCAATAGAACTTTACTGTCGCTATGCGGCGCGCGAGATCTCTGGCCTTCTGCCCATTTTGGGGGGGATTGATCTGCTCGTGTTTACTGGCGGTATCGGCGAACATGCTGCACCGATCCGCGAACGCATCACTGAGCTTTTACGTTTTGCCGGGATGTTTGAAGTGATGACCATACCGACCGACGAAGAAACTGTCCTCGCCCGTGCCTGCCAAGCAATGCTCTAAATTTCTCGCTTATGTTCGTCGGCGGAGGGTGGGTTCGCAGTCAGGGCTTTTTCGTTGATGTAATAAACGACCGGACGCAAAGTCAGGTTCACCAATACGACGATGACGCCGAGAATGACCGCCGCCACCATAAATCCGGCTCCGGCAAAAAGTCCGACTCCGACACTGCACCACAAAGTCGCTGCCGTATTACAGCCGCGCACTGTCAACCCTTCCTGAATGATGACACCGCCGCCGATGAAGCCAATCCCGGCGATGATACCCGCGACTACATGCACAATGCCATAAGGCTCGGATGCAGAAACCGCCTCGCCACAAAGCATCATCGCCGCCGACCCAAGCGCAACCAGTGTATTGGTGCGTAAGCCCACATAATGGCTGCGCCACTGACGTTCCAGCCCGATGAGTCCACCCAATACCAGCGCAAGCCCTAGCCTCAGGGCGATCTCTTCCCAACTGAGTGTCATCATGTACATGTCTGTTAAACTAGCATGATTTAAAACTTCACGCCAGATATTGTGTATCCCCCGAGAAATCACTAAAATGGGAGGATAATGATAATCTGTCATTCCAGCTCTCTTGCGCGCTCCATCTTTCGCTTTGGCGTATTTTTTCTGATGCTGGTTTTTGTTCTGACAGGCTGTGAGAATAGTCAGGAAGAAAAAAACAACAGCGCAGATCCTCAGAAAAAAGTTGCTGTCGAGAAATCTAAGAAAAAAAATTTAGCTGAGAAAATTGAAAAAGAGCCAAAGAAGGGGGCGAATAAGGAGTCCGCCTTAGAAACCCAGGAAGAAATGGCGATGGAAATAATGGAAGATGCGCTGGCAAGTGAAAAATTCACACCCGACCGACCGATGGAAGAAATCATGTCAGACATGTTTACCGATACGTTTGATGGCGCGCTGGAGGCCGCAAAAACCCCTGTTAAAGATATCGGGCTGATCGAGGATCCCATCCCCGAGGAACTGCTGAAATATAAAAAAAATGCCTACGCCTTGCCCGAACCCATGACTTGTAAGGAGATACATAAACAGATTGTGCGACTTAATGAATTACTCGGTCCGGACGCGACAGCGCCCGACATACAGAACGAGGCGCCTGCGGAAAAGAATGGTGAATATATCACCCGCGGCAGCGAGGCTGCTCAGGACCGCGTGGCCGATACGGTGACGGGCTATGTCAATATCCTTCCGTTTCGTAGCGTTATACGTTACATGAGCGGCGCAGAAGATCATGTGCGCGAAATTGAAAAAGCTCACCGCGCCGGCATTGCCCGGCGATCCTTTCTCAAAGGGCTGGCCAATGGCCATGGCTGCGGACCAATTCCTCCCCCCGCCAAGCCGGCAACAGCAGCACCTGCTCCGCCGACGCCCCCCGCGCCATTACCGGAATATCGCCAGCGGTCCGTCGTCAAGCGGTGACGTGACGGCCAAGTTAGATGGGCAGATTTTCTTGAAGATGGGCGAGCAGATCGCGTGGGCTTAATTGCGTCAGTTCTTTTGAAAGCTCGGCCTTGATCGCAGCACCAGTTTCCTTGTTAAAATGGGCGCGCAGTTCGCCCAGCATCTGCGGCGGGGCAATCACCACGAGTTGATCAAAGGATTTTTTCGCCCGTGCGCGGTTTACCTCACCGGCAATCCTGATGGCAAAATGCTCCTTCACTTCGCGCCGGGCATCGACATGCGGTTCACTCATATGACGCGCGCCGCCAGCGCTTTCAAACACCATGCCCGTGGAGTTACGACCGACCTGATATTCTTCCGCTGATTGTGCCTGCCAGCGCATCCCCTCAACTTCTATTAGAGTCTGTACGGTGGTCGCATTGAAATGACGCTGCTTGGCACTACCAGGCAGGGGAATAACTTTTTCCTCACTGCCCAGTGTGTAGATAGAGGCCTGTTTACCATCTGCCACCAGCACCCAAAGGGTGGGGGATTTATGGGTGGCGATTTCGAGGTTTTTCATAATGTAATATTCCTATTCATGTTCTGGTTAGGAGTTAGTAAGAACATAGTCGGGATAGCGTCGGATTCAATAGGGTTCTTCGAAATAACCTTTTCTCCCTGACCGACACGGCCTAACACCAATTTATTTACCATACAACACATCGGCACGGGCAAGGAAGGCCTTGGTCATTTTTTCGGTCGCGCGGGTGAAAAGTCCGCCAATCAGTTTCTCAAGCATTTTCGATTTGAACGCGAAATCGAGATGGAAATGAATATCCGAGCCATCCGCCCGCGGCACGATCCGCCACGCATTCTTCAAATGTTTGAACGGGCCTTTGACGAGCGTCACATCAATTTCTTCCGCCCCGCTATGAAGCGTGCGATGGCTCACGCGCGAGCTGTAGCGCTCGGTCAGGTGGTGAAAGCTGATGACCAGTTCACCGGTAAACCCTTCTTCACCGCGTTCAATGATGCGCGCAGCGCGGCACCAGGGCAGAAATTCCGGGTAGCGCTCAATGTCAAGAATCATCGCCACCAGTTGCGGCGGCGTATAGGGCGAATGGCGGG
>JAJTIB010000114.1 GCA_021300075.1 Rickettsiales bacterium | reverse complement strand
TAGAAATTGCTTTGCGCTTGTGGATAAATGCCAAAGTTGCTTGCTTCGGGCGCGGCGGTTCTTTATACCCGTGACATTGCCTTACTAACCTGCTCTAAATCAGGGAAAATCTTATGAAACTCGTCATTGAACGCGCGGTGCTGCTCAAGGCGCTCTCTCCGATCCAGTCGGTGGTGGAGCGTCGCGGCACAATCCCAATTCTCGCCAACGTCAAGCTCGAAGCCGACAAAGGAACCCTGGCGCTGACCGCCACCGACATGGAAATTGCGATTGTTGAGCGCGTGAAAGCGGAGGTCGCAACCAAAGGGGCAACAACCGTACCTGCCCATATGTTCTGGGAAATCGTCCGTAAGCTGCCCGAGGGCTCTAACATCCAGCTGAGTAAAACCGAGGATGCGGGCAAGCTCACCATCACCGCCGGACAGTCGAAATTCTCACTCGCTGCTTTACCGGTGGATGATTTTCCGGTCATGGCCGAAGGCGACTTGGAGCACCAGTTCAGTATCACCCCTGCCGAATGTAAAGCCATTCTGGAGAAAACTCGTTTTGCGATTTCAACGGAAGAAACCCGCTATTATTTGAACGGTATTTATCTGCACGCTGCAAGTAATCAGGGCGCGGCCGTGTTGCGCGCGGTTGCGACTGACGGGCATCGCCTTGCGCGGATGGAAGTGGCGTTGCCCGAGGGCGCAGCCAAAATCCCGGGCGTGATCATCCCGCGTAAAACCGTGGGCGAGCTGTATAAGCTGGTTGAAGAAGGTGGCGAGAAAGTGGAGATAAGCCTGTCCGATACCAAGATTCGTTTTGCCGTGGGCAATGCGGTTCTGGTCTCGAAACTGATTGATGGCACATTTCCAGATTATGAGCGAGTGATCCCGACTGGTAACGATAAAATCATGGAAGTAAGTGGTCGCGAATTTGCTAGTGCCGTTGACCGGGTCTCGGTCATTACTTCCGAAAAATCACGAGGCATCAAGCTCACCCTTTCGCCCAATAAGCTGACTTTAACAGCAAGCGCCGCCGAGCAAGGCACGGCGAGCGAGGAGCTTGCGGTTTCTTATGGTGCGGATGCGGTCGAGATCGGTTTCAACTCGCGCTACCTGCTTGATGTCATGGCACAGATCGAGGGTGAAACCGCCCAGTTCGTCTTCGCTGATTCGGCCTCGCCCACCATCGTCCGCGACCCGGCGGATGTGGGGGCGCTTTATGTCATCATGCCCATGCGCGTCTGATTACGCGGTCAAGAGGGATGGCGCTTTGCGTCGCTCTTTTGTCTTGCCAGCCCCCTCATAAAGACGGGTTAAACTACAGCTGGCATCCAGCGTTCATGCTTGAATAGAATTACGCTTCTACTATAGTCAGTTGCATAAATAATTACACATAATTATTTATGCGTCTCGCTCGTGGAGTTTACCCCCGCGCAGGCGGGGGCGGCGCAAAACCGCCGCTAACGGCGGATGGTTTTGATACTCACTTGTGCAATAAATTGCTCAAGTGAGTATAGTTGCACTCACATCCAACCCGACGCTTCGTTTCTTATCACTTTCCTGATGTGAAGATGGCGCATGGCGCAGCTTTTTTCATTGTCATTCCGCTTCCCAAAGACAGCACGAGTAGGCTAAAAAGAGCCTATGAAAACCGCAGCTGTAGCCCGCGATCTTTCTCAGTTAACGCATCATCCGGCGTCTAGCCACGCCGTCACGCGCGTGATGCTCGAAAATTTCCGCAATTACCGCGCCCTGACTTTGGAAGTGGGCGCACGTCCGGTGTTGCTTACCGGCAAAAACGGCGCGGGAAAAACCAATCTCTTGGAAGCCATTTCATTGCTCATGCCCGGGCGCGGCTTTCGTAATGCATCGCTTAGAGACCTTGATTGTCACACTGGTAGCGGGCACTGGGCACTTCATGCCGAAATACTCACGCAAGGGATCACCCACCAGATCGGCACGGGGCGGGCGGCGGGTGAGGAAGGGGCGCGCGAAAAACGCCTCCTCAAGATTAATGGCGAACAGGTGCGCCAGCAAAGCGAACTGACGCGCCATGCCTCCATCTGGTGGCTGACACCGGCCATGGATCAGTTGTTCAATGAGGGACATTCGGCGCGGCGCAAATTCCTCGACCGGCTGGTGTACGGGTTCGACCCCGCCCATGCCGCCCGTGTTACCCGCTATGAACGCGCCATGCGCGAGCGCAACGCGCTGCTTGCTGAGCTTGCGCTTACAGATAGTGACTGGCTCGCCGTGCTGGAGCGGCAAATGGCGGAGAGTGCGGTTGCCATTACCACTGCCCGGCAGGAAACCATCGCCCGTATCTCTGAGGCTATGACGGTGATGCCCGGTATTTTTCCGCATGCCAGAATGAGTCTTGCGCCCGGGGCAGAGGGAGATATTCACAAAATTGCTGAACGTTTAGCTAGCTTTCGTGGGCGTGATGCAGCGGCAGGTCGCGCTCTTACTGGGGTTCACCGGGCTGAACTTGAAGTCATCCACAGTATTAAAAATGCCAGAGCTGAGCAATGTTCGACTGGCGAGCAAAAGGCGCTGCTGCTTTCCATTCTGCTGGCGGCGGCGCGGGCGAAAACGGCGCATTCCGGCCAGCCGCCGGTGCTTCTTTTCGATGAAGTGGTGGCACATTTGGATGTGGATAAGCGGGCAGCGCTTTTTGACCTGATTTCCGGGGCTGCTATACAGGTCTGGATGACAGGCACAGACGCCGCAGATTTTCAGGGCTTGCAAGGATTTGCGACCCTGCTAGAAATAGCGGATGGAAGGGTCGTGATTCGTGAGTGAATAGTGATTCGTAATTTGTGATTCGTGATTCGTGGGATTTTGTCATCCCCGCGCAGGCGGGGATCCAGCACCAAAAAATCTTGCGTCGCCCAGTCGCCGCACTGGATTCCCGCTTTCGCGGGAATGACAAGTGGTGAGGGGGAGAGCCTCCTTGCAATGACGAAAACCAAGTGACGAAAACGAGATGACGCCGCGTAAATAAAAAAGGTAACCAATGAGTGCTATGGCAAAACCGGAAGAGCTGAAAAGCCCTGCCGACTATGGGGCAGATTCGATTAAGGTCTTAAAAGGGCTGGACGCGGTGCGTAAGCGCCCGGGCATGTATATCGGCGATACGGATGACGGCTCCGGCCTGCACCACATGGTCTATGAAGTGCTGGATAACGCGGTGGATGAAGCGCTGGCCGGCTATTGTGACCGGGTGCTTTGCACCATCAATGAAGATGGCTCGGTCACGGTGGAAGATAATGGCCGCGGCATTCCGGTGGATATTCATCCGGGCGAGGGCGTCT
>JAJTIB010000031.1 GCA_021300075.1 Rickettsiales bacterium | reverse complement strand
ATATAGCGGGCGGCGCTGTCGCTTTCGTCGCCGGGTAATTCGCATATGATATCGTCCAGCGGATATTTCGAGCAGATGGCCACGCCATTAAAGGTTTTCTGGCCATGAATGGCGAGGTTATAGCCAAGATCTTCGAGTTCCATGCGCGGAAATTGCTCTTTAATACATTTGAGCTCCTGCAGCAGCAGAATATCAACCGGATTCGCGCCCAGCCAGGCCAGCAGATTCGGAAGGCGACTGCGGACGGAATTGACGTTCCAGGTAGCAATGGTGAGGGTTTGGGGCATGGGAGAGGCTATAACGTCTCGCCTGCAAAAGAGCAATTAAAGGCTAAAGCTATTGCCGCAGCCGCATTTGGCGGTGGCGTTGGGGTTTTTGATTTCAAATGAAGCCGTACCAAGCGACTCGACATAATCGAGCATCGAGTCTTTTAGATATTCGAGCGAGGTTGCATCCACCACTACTTCGTCAAACAGCGCATCGTCGGCGGCGGGAGGGTTCGTATCAAAATCGAGTTTGTACTGAAAGCCGGAACAGCCACCGCCTTCGACCGCGACGCGAAGTCGCGCGCCCTTTGGTTCGGTGGCGAGCAGACCAGCAATGCGGTTTCGCGCAGAGTCGGAAATGCGAAAAATTGGTTGCATGAGAAGTAATGTAATGCAGTACAGCCCTTTTCGCAATAGTTGCCTCGTGCGGTTTGCTCGTCTATCGTGCCGCCATGAAAAATGCCGAACCTCATGGCCTTGTGCCCTATGCTGCCCATCCCGACCAGTCGCGTGGACGGTTGGTGGCGGAGGCTGACTGCCCGATGCGAAACCCCCATCAGCGCGACCGCGATCGAATTATTCATTCCGTCGCCTTCCGCCGCCTCGAGTATAAAACTCAGGTGTTCGTGAATCATGAGGGCGACCATTACCGCACGCGCCTGACCCATTCGCTTGAAGTTTCGCAGCTCGCGCGCAGCCTTGCCCGCAACCTGCATCTGAACGAGGATCTGGCCGAGGCGCTGGCCCTTGCGCATGACCTTGGCCATACGCCCTTTGGACACGCTGGTGAAGAAGGCCTGAATGCGGCGATGGGGAATTATGGTGGGTTTGACCATAATGCCCAGACTATCCGCATCCTGACACTGCTTGAACAACGTTACGCTGAGTTTGATGGGCTGAACTTGACCTGGGAAGTGCTCGAAGGCATCGCCAAACATAATGGGCCGCTCGTCGGCTCGCCGCCCCGGGCGCTAGCCTATTATGCCCGTCAGCAGGATCTGGAGCTTCACAGCTACCCCAGCACCGAGGCACAGATTGCGGCAATTGCTGATGATATCGCCTATAATAATCATGACCTCGATGATGGGTTGCGCGCCGGTTTCTTCAGGCTTACTGACCTTGAGGCGCTGCCATTGATTGGCGAATTGCTAGCGAAAATCCGCTTGCAGCATCCATCACTCTCCGAACCGCGTCAGGCGCATGAAGTGATCCGCCGTCTCATCAGCAGCATGGTGGCGGATGTAATCGCTACAACACAAGCCAATGTGAAGCGCCACGGTATCAAAACCGTGGCCGATGTGCGGCAATTGGGCGCGCCGCTCGTGGCGTTTTCACCTGAGATGGAGCAGGTGAACCGCGCCATTAAAACCTATTTGTTCAAACATATGTACCGCCATTACCGTGTCAACCGCATGTCGTCCAAAGCCAAGCGGGTGATGGGTGATCTATTCCGTTTTTTTCTCGCCGAGCCAAACTGTCTGCCAACCATATGGTACAGCCAGACAGATGGCGCGGGTACGCAGCAGACGGCCGAAATCGTCGCCGATTTCATCGCCGGTATGACCGATCGTTTCGCGCTTGATGAACATGCGCGGATTTTTGATGTGCGGGAGCGGCCATGAACCTTTTTGAAATCTATCGTCACCATGTACTGTCTGCCGCTCAGAGCCTGTGGCCGGAGGCGAATTGTGATGCGGTAACGCTGGAGCCACCGCGTGACGCCTCCCACGGCGATATGGCCACCAATGCGGCGATGGTGCTGGCGGGGCAACTGAAACAAAACCCCCGTCAACTGGCCGAAGCACTGGCCGCAAAGCTGCGCGAACTGGAGGGTGTGACGGCGGTGAGTGTCGCGGGACCGGGCTTTATCAATCTTACTTTGCAGTCAGATATCTGGTGCAGTGTGCTGCCGGTGATTCTGCGCGACGGGGTCAAGTTCGGTGATTCCAAACTGGGTGCGGGGCAGAAAATCAATGTCGAATATGTCTCCGCCAATCCTACGGGGCCACTACATATAGGTCATGCTCGCGGCGCAGTCTATGGCGATGCACTGGCTTCGCTGCTTATCAAAGCCGGTTATGATGTCACCCGCGAATACTACGTCAATGACGCCGGCGCGCAGATTGAGGTGCTGGTTGACTCCGCCCTGCTGCGCTACCGCGAGGCGCTGGGGGAATCCATTACTATCCCAGAGGGGTTATATCCGGGTGAATATCTCAAAGATGTGGGAGTGCTGCTGCATCGGCAATTTGGCCGCAAATTGCTGGATGAAGCTCCCGTCAAACGGAAGCAGCTGGTGCGGGAAGTAGCACTCGAGGCAATGCTAAAGCTCATCAAAGAAGACCTGGCCGATATGGGTATTCACCATGACGTGTTTACTTCAGAAGCGGCGCTGCATAGCAAAAAACAAGTTGAAGCGGCAATCGCGCTGCTCAGCGAAAAAGGCCATGTATATCGTGGCGTGCTGGAGCCACCTAAAGGTGAAAAAGCGGAGGACTGGGAAGCGAAGGAGCAACTGCTTTTCCGCTCCACCAGTTTTGGTGACGACATGGACCGCACCATCCAGAAATCCGACGGTAGCTTCACTTATTTTGCCGGCGACCTTGGTTATACCATGGATAAGATCGCGCGCGGTTTCGCGGTGCTGATTTATATGTTCGGCGCCGATCACGGCGGCTATGTCAAGCGTATGGAAGCCAGTGCTGCGGCGCTTTCTGGTGGCAAGGTGTCGGTTGATATCAAGCTCTGCCAGCTGGTGCGACTCACCAAAAATGGTGAACCAGTAAAAATGAGTAAACGCGCCGGAAATTTTGTCACTGCGCGTGAGGTGCTGGATGAAGTGGGTAAGGATATTCTGCGCTTTGTGATGCTGATGCGTAAAACCAATCAGGACATGGATTTTGACTTGGCGAAGGTCAAAGAACAATCCAAAGATAATCCGGTTTTTTATGTACAATACGCTCATGCGCGTTGCCATTCGCTGCTGCGGCTGGCGGGTGCTCAAATGGCCGCTTGCATCGCTGCTTCACTCTCCCCAACTACCGTGCAACTGGCACTTCTCGATCACCCGGGCGAACGCCAGCTTATCCAGCTTCTGGCAGTCTGGCCCAGGGCGGTCGAACAGGCCGCACTCGCCCATGAGCCACACCGCGTGATTTATTATCTACAGGAAGTTGCGGCGTCGTTTCATGCGCTCTGGAACGCTGGTTCGCAGGATTCGGGGATGCGATTTATTCGTCCCGATGCACCGGAGGTGACCACAGCGCGATTAGCACTTGCGCGGGCGGTGGCGCTGGTGTTAGCTTCGGGACTGACGGTATGCGGGGTCACCCCGGTCGAGGAGTTACGCGAATGAGAGCCGATTTCGACGAGTTTGATGATTTCACGGAAGAAGAAAAACCCCCCTCACGCGCGCTCTCGTGGGTGGTGCTTGGTATGGCGGTGACCGGGTTCATTGCGCTTGCCTGGTATGCATATCATTCCGGTACTTCGAGTGGGTCTGGCGAGCCATTGCTTGTGGTCAAAGCTGATACGACTCCGGTGAAAGTTGCGCCCGTTGATCCGGGCGGGGAGATTTTTCCGCATCAGGATAAAACGATTTACGATACGATTGCGGCGTCTGATCGTGCGCGCGAAAATCCTAAATCAGAGAAGCTATTTGCCGCCCCTGAAGAGCCTGTTTTGAGGCCGGAGAGCACTACCAAGACCTGGGTGAATGAAAAACTGAAGAGCTCTGACGAGGCGGAAGCCGTCGTCAATGCCCAGCTTCATAAAGATAATGTTGTGGCGAAGGAAATGGCAGCTGAACAGCAGCAAACAATCCCATCCGCCGCCGCGCCGCCGATGTCAGAGGTGCAAGCCAAGCCGGAACCGATTCCCGTTCCACAGTCGATTGTTGGAAAGTTTAAGCCTGCTGCAGCCGCTGCGCCTGCACCAGTTTCAGCGCCCATCGCGCCTGTGGACTCCGGTTTCAAGGTTCAGCTTGGCGCTTTTAAGTCGCAAGATGAGGCTGAGCGTTACTGGTTGATGGCAAGTGAGAAACACGCGGGCGTTCTTGGCGGCCATACACCGATGATTGTACGCGCCGATTTGCCAAACGGTACTTTCTACCGTCTGCGCGCAGCGGGTTTTGCTTCGGCGGCGGCGGCGAAAAGCGCCTGTGCCGCACTCTCTGCCAAAGGTCAGGCCTGTTTCTATGCGGGTAAATAATTGAGCGCGAAAGCCTTCATTTGTGGTGTGGCGGGTGCACGCCTGTCGGCGGTAGAACAGGAGTTTTTACTGCGCGAGCAGCCGTACGGCGTAATACTATTTGCGCGCAACTGCATGAATCCGTTGCAGTTACGCACGCTGATTCAGGAAATCCGCGCATTGCTGAAACATCCCTTCGCCTCGATTCTGATTGATCAGGAAGGTGGGCGCGTAGCACGTCTCAAGCCCCCACACTGGCGCAAATACCCGCCCGCCCGTTTCTTCAAGAATGCCGACGCCGTCCGTCTCAATGCACGAGTGATGGCTGAAGAACTTGTTTCGCTCGGCATCACCACTGATTGCGCGCCGCTTGCGGATATTCCCGTTCCCGGTTGTCATGATGTGATTGGTGACCGTGCCTTTGGCTTCACCGCCGAAGAAGTCATTCCCTGTGCCCGCGCTCAGGCTGAGGGGCTTATGGAGGGTGGGATTTTGCCGGTACTCAAACATATCCCAGGCCATGGCCGCGCCACGGCTGACAGTCATCACGAATTGCCCGTGGTGGATGCGCCACTCGAACTGCTTGAGCGTACGGATTTTAAACCGTTTCGCGCGCTTCGCGACCTGCCATTGGGGATGACAGCGCATATCCGCTACACGGCGCTCGATGCAGAACATTGCGCCACCCACTCTGCGATTGTCATTCGCTATATCCGTGAAAAAATCGGATTTGACGGGTTGTTGATGAGTGACGATTTGTCGATGCAGGCGTTGACTGGCAGCTTCGCCGAGCGCACGCGGGCAACGCTTCAGGCGGGCTGCGATCTGGTGTTGCATTGTAACGGCGTGATGGCTGAAATGACTGAAATTGCGGCTCATACGCCGCCCCTTGCGTCTGAGGGCGTGCGCCGCGCCAGCCGCGCTCAGCGGGCGTTACCCCCGAAAAAAATGTTAAGTGCAGGAGATCTTGCCGCGTGGGAAAAACTGACCGCTTAACAACGGCCACCATCCATGCTACCACCTCAGGCGAATGGAGGCGTTATGTCGCTAGGGTTTACTGAACTGATTCTGATTTTAGTGATTGTGCTGGTGCTGTTTGGCGCAGGCAAACTGCCGCGCGTGATGGGCGATCTTGGCAAGGGTCTGCGCTCGTTCAAAGAGGGTCTCAAGGACGAAACCAAAGACGAAGCGAAGAAGGAATAATCCGGTGTTCGGCATCGGTTTTTCTGAGCTGGTGCTGGTGGCCATTGCGGCGCTGATTTTTATCGGGCCGGAAGATTTACCCAAAGTCATGCGTCAGATGGTGAAGTTCTTCCGCGAGCTGCGGCAGATTGGCCAGGGTCTCAAAGCGCAGTTTGATGAGGTAATGGTGGAAGCCGGGGTAGATGAGATTAAAACCGCCACCCGCACCGTGATCGATCTCGATGGCAAACCACAGATTGCGTATGACGTAAGCGAGCTTCGTGATGTCACCCCAAAACGCGAATAAAGCCCCGCTCGCCCAGCATCTGCGCGAGCTGCGTGACCGGCTGATGCTGGCGCTTGGTGTCTGGATAGTGGCTACGGGTTTCTGCTATTATTTCGCAACTGAAATTTACGATTTCCTTGTCACGCCGCTTGCCCTTGCCTTTGGTGAAGACGACTCGCGCCGCCTCATCTATACCAGCCTGACGGAAACCTT
>JAJTIB010000021.1 GCA_021300075.1 Rickettsiales bacterium | reverse complement strand
CGAATTCCGCCATCTTTTTGGGAAATGACACTGCCGGATTTTACCAGCCCGCCCAGCCGCATCGGGCGGCTCGAGTCAAACTGGGGGTCCTTTTGCTTGAGCGCCAGTTGCGCCGGTGTGTAGAAGAAAATTAGATGCTCGCCGAAGCTACGCAGCAGCAAGGTGGCGGCGACTGTCATGGTCGCAATGGCAAGAACAACAAAGATGAAGCGCTGATGTTTCGGCTTCACGCGGCCTCATCCTTAAGCCGGGCAAGGATACGTCGCGCCCGCAAGCGGCGCCATAGCGTAGCCAGCACGAACAGGCCAATGATTGCGCCCGCAACAGCATAGGCGGCGAACACGAAGTCGGCGAGGGCGGGGGCGTCCATATGCCGCTCTATAGCCGCCTGCCGCGCCTAAGGCAAGCATTGCGGCAGGACAAGTATTGCGGCAGGAAAGTAACAGTAAAAAAAAACCCGGGGTTATTTTGTGAAATATATCAAAAATAAATGCATTATGTTTGCACACAACGCATGATTTTTCTGATAGCATGGGGACAATGAAAAAAACACCGCCATCTTCCAAAACCGAGGATGATTTCCTCTCCGCCGCCAAGTCGCCTGGTGCGGGGTTAAAAGGGATTTCACCTTCGGCGACGACTTCTCCTCCAGCTTCTGCTCCAGCCGCAGTCCCTGTTTCCACAGCATCGGCGTCGGCAGGGATGCCTGGGCCGATATCGGCGATGTCACAAAGCCCCGGTGAAAGTGGCCTGGGCAAGGCTGCGCCGCCCAAAACCATGCGGATTGGTGAGCGGCTGATCAGTATGGGGCTGATTTCAAAAGACCAGCTTGAGATTGCGCTGCTTGAGCAGGCTAAATCAAAGAAATTGCTCGGTAGCATTCTTGTCAGCATGAGCTTTATCACTGAATCGGCGCTGGGTGAGGTGCTGGCTGAGTCCGCAGGAGCAGAGAAATTCGACGCCAAGTCGACGATGCTTGATCCGGGGCTGCTTGCCAAAATTCCGCGCGACATCTGTGCGCGAAACAAGGTCATTCCTATATCGATGGATGGGGTGACGGTAAGAATTGCGATGGTGGATGTATATAATGTTCTGGCCATCGATCAGGTGCGGCGTCACTTCGACAAGAATGTGAAAATTGTTCCGCTCTATACGACGGAAACGGAAATCAATGAGCTGATAGATCGCTATTATAGCTATGAAATGTCAATCGATGGTATTTTGCGTGAGATTGAAACTGGTATCCGCGAGAAAACCAAGATTGACGGGCGCGAGGAAGGCTATATCAATCCCACGGTACGATTGGTGAATGCGCTCCTGGTAGATGCCATTCGTCTGGGTGTGTCTGACATCCATTTTGAGCCGGAGGGATCGTTCCTGCGGCTGCGTTATCGGATTGACGGAGTTCTGCAGCAGATTCGTTCTTTTCACCGCGATTACTGGCCAGCCATGCTGGTGCGGCTGAAAATCATGGCGGGGATGAACATTGCGGAAACTCGTAATTCGCAGGATGGACGCATAAGCCTTACGGCGCTGGGTCGCGAGGTGGATTTTCGGGTCGCGACCCAGCCGACCGTTCATGGCGAGAATGTCGTCTTGAGGATTCTCGATAAATCGAAGGCTCTGGTGCCGCTCGAGCAGCTTGGATTCTCGGCCCATAATATGGATCTTCTAAAGAAATGTCTGTTGCGGCCCGAGGGAATTATTGTTGTCACCGGTCCCACCGGTTCGGGAAAAACAACCACGCTTTATTCGGCGCTTGGTTATATTAATTCGATTGACGTCAACATCATGACGCTTGAGGATCCGGTTGAGTATCAATTGCCGATGATTCGCCAGAGTAACGTGCGCGAAGGAACCATTGATTTCCAGTCAGGAATCAAATCGCTGATGCGGCAGGATCCTGACATTATCTTTGTCGGCGAGGTTCGTGACGAGGAAACTGCAATCATGGCGGTCAGAGCCGCGCTCACGGGGCATCAGGTGTTTACTACCCTCCATACCAATGATGCGCTGGGCGCGATTCCGCGCCTGAGCGATATTGGTGTACCCGCCCATTTGTTGGCCGGATCCCTCATTTGCTCGATGGCGCAACGTTTAGCGCGTAAGCTGTGCACCCATTGTAAATCCCCCCGTCAGGCCAAGCCTGAGGAGTGCAAGATTCTCGGGGTCGATGCTGCCAGGCCGCCAACCATTTACGATCCAGTGGGCTGTGAGTCCTGCAGCTTCAAGGGGTACAAAGGTCGCACTGCGATTGTGGAAATCTTGCGGATTGATCGGGGATTGGATGAGCTCATCGCCACTCATGCTACGCGTAACCAGATGCTGGAATATGCAGTAGCACATGGATTTGTGACGATGGTGCAGGACGGCATCGCTAAGGTGCTGGCGGGTGACATTAGCTTGGGTGAATTAATTAATACGGTGGATTTAACCGATCGATTATAATAGCAATTGACTCAAGTTTAAGCTCGGCAGGCGAATAAAAATAATGCGCTGAATCATCGGCTAGGTTTGAGGAATTATGCCTGTTTTCGCATACACTGCAATCAATGAACGGGGGCGGACCATTCGCGGCATGATGGTGGCCGAGAACGAGGTGGATCTTGAGGTTCGCCTTAAGGAGATAGAACTCGACGTGATTGATTCTCGGTTGAAGAAAGAGCGCAAGGCTGGCCTGACTTCCCGTATTAAATTAAAAGACATGATCATTTTGTGTCTGCATCTTGAGCAATTGACGCGTGCCGGTGTACCCATCCACGAAGCGCTCGCAGATGTGCGGGATTCCACCGAATCCCCCAAATTGCGGGATATCATGACCGATATTCTTGAAAAAGTGAAAAGCGGTAGCAAGCTTTCCGCGGCGCTGGCTACTTATCCTCGAGTATTTGACGAGGTGTTTGTTGGGCTCGTACAGGCCGGTGAAAAGAACGGTAACCTGACGGAATCTTTTGTCCACATGTCCGAGCATATGAAATGGACGAATGATATTCGCCGCAAGGTAAAGAAAGCGATGACCTACCCGATTGTTCTGCTCGCCGTCATGTCCGGAGTCATCAGCATCCTGATGATCGCCGTAGTGCCGAAGTTGATTAAATTCATATTTGATCAGGGTTTTGAAGTTCCGTTCCACACTCGCGCGTTGATTGCGGTCTCCGGGGCGTTTCAGAATTACTGGTATATTATCTTTGGAATACCGGCGTTATTTTTTCTGGTGGCATTGACCATTTATCGCAATCACGAGCCCTTCGCCTACTGGGTTGATTCACGGTTGATACGGCTGCCCGTCTTCGGTGAAGTGATTCGTAAAATCAATATGGCACGATTTGTCCATTTTTTTTCTGTCATGTTCAAAAGCGGAATCGATGTTCCCGAAGCTCTTACGGTCGCGCGAGGTGTGGTGGCGAATCGCGTGATTAAAGAGTCAATCGATCTTGTCAATCGGAGTGTTATTGAAGGTAATAATCTTACCAGCAGCTTGCGTATTTCCAGTCAATTTCCTACGCTGGTCATCCGCATGTTCAAAGTGGGGGAAGATAGCGGTAACATGAGCGATGCGCTTGAAAACATAAATTTTTTCTATCAGCGCGAGGTTAATGACGCGGTGGATAGTCTGGTTGCCATGGTGCAGCCGGCACTGACCATCGTTATGGGGGGGCTTATTTTCTGGGTAATTGCCGCAGTATTCGGTCCACTTTATCAATCCTTTTCGGAGATGAAATATTGATGATTCGGCCCGATACATTGAAAGCCCGTGTCGCCACCCACAAGCAGGGCAAAGAAGCTGCATCAGCTACGAAGCGCGGATCCCTTGGCAATTCTCGGTCCGAGCGGTTTGTGCTGCTGGTGGGGGATGAGGGCGCCGTTCTCGTCTATGTCAATCAGCGGCGGGTGCTGCGCCGTCTTTTTGCCCCCAGCGCGCAACCGGAACATGTGAAGACCATAGTGGAGCTGCTGCAGGCTCACCCGAAGGTTCCGCTGCGTTTGCTGGTGGATGTGGTCGATCAGCAATATGTGCGTCATGTTTTTCCGCCCGTCAGCGCGCTGGGAATCCAGAAGCTGGTCGATCGGCGTCTCACCCGTGAATTTCCGCCCGAAGACTTGAAGGGTGCGCTTCAGATTGGTCGCGAAGCGACGGGTAAGCGGGAGTGGAATTATCTACTGATCGGGCTGGCTAATGTGCCGCCACTGCAGACCTGGCTGGAACTGGTGCTGGAGTTGCCGAATATGCTGACCGGTGTGCATCTGGTGCCGGTGGAAGCGCAGCAATTCTATCCCTCGCTAGCTGAGGCTATACCACAACGAACTTTCGAGGGTTCGCGGGCGGCATGGAAATTACTGGTGAGTCACAACAAGGTCGGCGGGTTCCGTCAGGTCGTGTTGCATAAGGAAAAACTAGTATTTACCCGCCTTGCCCAATCGATCGACGATGCCGTTGCGGCAGTGGTTGCCGGCAATATCGAGCAGGAAATCTTGAATTCGATGGAGTATCTGCGGCGGTTCGACTTTAATGACAGCGCGACACTAGAGATTGTGGTGATTGCTTCAAACGAGGTGAAAGACGCGCTGGATTTACAGCGGTTCAATGCGGCGGGCGCTTATGTTCTGACACCGCTTGAAGCAGCAGATTTGCTTGATCTTGAGCAGGCAGCACTGTCAGCCGATTGCTACGGTGACGTGGTACTCGCCAGTCATTTTGCCACGACCAGAAAACCCTCTTTTGGCCTGATATCGCGTTACGGCAGACAAATACATAATCTCGATCAGGCGCGTCTTGCCGGGCGTGTTGCTGCGGGG
>JAJTIB010000189.1 GCA_021300075.1 Rickettsiales bacterium | reverse complement strand
TGATTATCCCGATTTTGGCCGCTCGCTGGCCGAGAGCATTGCGGCGGGCGAAGTAAAGTTCGGGATTGCGATTTGCGGCTCGGGGATTGGTATTTCAATTGCCGCCAACCGCGTGGCGGGGGTGCGTGCGGCCTTATGCCATTCAGGCCGTGAGGCGGAACTGGCTCGCCAGCATAATGATGCGAATATACTAGCGCTCGGTGCGCGGTTGATTGGTGTAGAAGAGGCGAAAGAATGCGTGCGCCGCTTTCTTGCCACTGAATTTGAAGGCGGCAGACACACCGCGCGGGTAAAAAAATTAGGGTAAATAAAAAGGAGCGAATCATGGCACAGGCAGCAAAAAAACAGGAGATGGCAATGGGTGGATTTTTTGAAAAACCGCTAGTGGAATCCGACCGCGAAATTTTCGGGGCCATGGAGGAGGAGCTGTCTCGCCAGCAGCATCAGATTGAGTTGATTGCCTCGGAAAACATCGTCTCACGCGCGGTACTCGAAGCACAAGGATCGGTGCTCACCAATAAATATGCCGAGGGCTATCCCGGCAAACGCTATTACGGCGGCTGCGAATTTGTCGATAAAGTGGAAACCCTCGCCATTGAGCGCGCTAAAAAACTCTTTGGCTGCAGCTACGCGAACGTCCAGCCTAATTCCGGCTCACAGGCCAATCAGGGTGTGTTTCTGGCACTCATCAAACCGGGCGATACAATTCTTGGTCAGGCGCTTTCGGCGGGTGGGCACCTCACGCATGGCGCGGCGGTCAATCAGTCGGGTAAATGGTTCAATGCCATTCCCTACGGTGTGCGCGAAGATAATCATCTGATTGATTATGACGCGGTAGAGGCTCTGGCCAAACAGCATAAACCAAAACTCATTATTGCCGGGTTCTCCGCCTATCCGCGGGTGATTGACTGGGCGCGTTTCCGCAAAATTGCGGATAGTGTCGGCGCCTATCTGCTGGTCGATATGGCGCATGTGGCAGGGCTGGTGGCCGCTGGCAGCTACCCTTCTCCGCTCCCCCATGCCCATGTGGTGACGACGACGACCCATAAAACTCTGCGCGGGCCGCGCGGCGGTATGATTTTATCAAGCTGTCCGGAACTGGTGATTGGCAAAACCGCGCAAGGCAATGACCTGACGCTGGGCAACGCCCTCAACAGCGCGATCTTCCCAGGGATTCAGGGTGGGCCGCTCATGCATGTGATTGCGGGCAAAGCCGTTGCTTTTGGTGAAGCACTCCAGCCCGAATTCAAAACCTACGGTCAGGCCGTGGTCGATAACGCCCGCGTGCTCGCCGATGCGCTCAAAAAAGCGGGGCTGAATATCGTCTCGGACGGCACGGATAATCATCTGGTGCTCGTCGATCTGCGCCCGAAAAACGTCACCGGCAAAGCGGCGGAAGCCTCGCTCGAACGCGCCGGCCTCACCTGCAACAAAAACGCGATTCCATTTGATCCCGCTTCACCCTTTGTTACCTCCGGCATTCGCCTTGGCACTCCGGCGGGAACCACGCGCGGCTTTGGCAAAAATGAATTCGCCCAAATCGGCGCGCTTATCGGCGAAGTGCTCGATGGTTTGAGCAAAAATCCGGAAAATAACGGCGCGGTTGAGGCTTCGGTCAAAACCCGCGTCCGCACCCTCACCGACCAGTTTCCGATTTATTAGGTAGCACCCATGCACTGCCCTTTCTGCAACCACGAAGATACGCAAGTGAAGGATTCGCGGCCCACGGAAGATGGCTCGTCCATCCGCCGCCGCCGCTTCTGCCCCGCCTGCAACTCACGCTTCACGACGTTTGAGCGGGTGCAGCTGCGCGAGTTGACGGTGGTGAAATCAGATGGCGAAAAAAGGATTTTTGACCGTGATAAAATCGCCCGCTCGATGGCGATTGCGCTACGCAAGCGTCCGGTCAATCCGGAAGCGGTCGAGATGGCCGTTAACCGCATGGTGCAGAAACTCGAAAGCGAAGGCGAAAATGAAATCGCAACTTCCCGCATCGGGCAACTGGTCATGGCGGAGCTCAAAAAACTCGATGAAGTGGCGTATGTGCGTTATGCTTCGGTGTACCGCGATTTCCGCGAGGCCAAAGATTTCGAGAGCTTCGTCGAAAAAGAAGCGCTTTAGTCCGAGTATTTTGTCATCTCCGCCCCTGCTAAGGCGGGAGTGGGCATGAAAAATCATGATGATAACATCGCCCATGCAACATCTACCTCACGCACTTCATTTCATGGCCTATGCTTTCCGTCTGGCCGCGCGCCATGAGGGGCGGACGTGCCCGAACCCATCTGTGGGCTGTGTCATCGTGAAAGACGGGCAGGTGCTGGCCACTGCCGTGACCGCCGCAGGTGGCCGCCCGCATGCAGAGACTGAGGCGCTCGCCACCATCGGCGAAGATGCGCGCGGGGCAACGGTGTATGTGACGCTCGAGCCTTGCGCCCATCACGGCAAAACGCCGCCTTGTGCCGAAGCACTTATCAACGCGGGCGTGGCGCGGGTGGTGGTTGGTGCGCGCGACCCCGACCCGCGCGTGGCGGGCAAAGGCATGGCCATGCTGCGAGCGGCGGGGATTGAGGTGGTGAATCTTGATCTGCCCGAAGCGCAGGTATTTTACCGCGGCTATTTCCGCCGCACACAACAGGGGCTGCCGGAACTCTGGATGAAACTGGCCTTCAGTGCCGACGGCGCGATGCATGACGGGTCGGGACGTGAAACCCCCATCACCGGCGCGCTTGCCCGCCGCCACGGGCAAATGCTGCGCGGCAAGGTAGAAGCGGTGGTGACCGGTATCGGCACCGTGCTTGCCGATGACCCGGCGCTTACCTGCCGCATTGCGGGCT
>JAJTIB010000147.1 GCA_021300075.1 Rickettsiales bacterium | reverse complement strand
CGCAGGTTGAAGGTGCTGACATCGACCGCATCCACCCGCTCTGTGCGACTAAGTAAACCGCACCGGTTAGCGATCTGAATGGCAATACCCGGGCGGGCATTGGCTTCAAGCACCATGGGGCCTTTTTCTTTATCCAGCACAATATCCACCCCTACGTAACCCAGCTTTGTGATGTCGTAGAACTTGCTCGCCATCTCAAGCAGAAAGGGCCAGCGCGGAATCTGCCGACCGGCGAGGGGTTTAAGCGTTTCGGGATGTTCATTGACAAACCGGTTGCCCTGCACGCCATACATGGTGACGCCATCTGCCATGCGGATCCCGGCTCCAATGCCGCCTTTATGCAGATTGGCCTTGCCGTCGGACTTACGGGTAGGCAGACGCAGCATAGCCATGATGGGGATGCCTTTATAGACGATGATGCGGATATCCGGCACGCCCTGATAGGTAATCTCGTTAAAAATCGGGTCAAACTGCACCATATATTCGAGGATGGCTTTGTCAGACGTGCCCGACATGGAATACATACCACCCAGAATATTGGTAATGTAATATTGCATATCACCCGCGCTCACCAGCTCGCCATTGGCTTTAAGGAAACTGCTGCCGATGACGTCGCGGATGACGGTGATGCCCTCGCCCCCTGAGCCCCGGCAGGGCTTAATCACGAATTCCTTGTGCGGTGCAGCAATTTCTGCCACCTGCCCCGCCTGATTGATAAACTCAATCACCCCGTAAAGCTCGGGCACCTGAATTCCTGCTTCCATGGCGAGGCGCTTGGTCAGGAGCTTATCGTCCACCAGCGGATAAAAACGCCTGCGGTTATTGGGAAAAATAAAATCCCGGTTCCGGGCATTGATGCCCATGATTTTATACCGGCCAAGACTTTCGGGGAGGGTGAACATGGTGGTGCGTGGTGCGTGGTGAGTGATTCGTGGTGCGTGGGAGGTGATTTCGAATCATCCACCACGCATCACCGGCCACATATCACGTACCACCCTTCTCCTTCTTCTCCAGCTCCGCCAGACTACGCTGCAGCTGGCGGAAGCGGATATATTCAGTGAGCTTATAATAGTTATAGCGGCCAAGTAGCATGGTGAGTGCCAGTACGACGAGTAGCAACTCGGGAAAAGCAAAAATAAGATAATTAATGGTCGCATTATTCATAGCGAAATAAGCGATGACCGCGCAGAACATACTGCTGAGACCGGTTTTGAGTGCTTCGTCGGAGCCGTATTCCTCCCACAGCAACGTCATGCGTTCGATTGTCATGGTGAGTACGACGATGGGGAAAAGCGAAATCGAAAGCCCGACTACAAGCCCCATCTGGTTAGTGAGCATCGCCAGCAGACTGAGCACAATCACCACCACGGTGAGCACCGAGGCGAGACGAGGCACAAGCAGTAACTTCAGATGGTCAAAATAGTTTCGGATAAACAGCCCAAGCGCCACCACCAGGGTAAACAGCATGAGTCCTGCGAATAATCCGGTTTCGCGAAAGGCAAGTGCCACCAGCACGGGCATAAAAGTACCAAAGGTTTTAAGCCCAATCACCTGCCTGAGAAAGGCCAGCACCAGCCCGCCCACCGGCAGCATCAGCAGTACGTTGAAGACCAGCTGGGCATCCAGCGGTAAATTATAAAACGAGAAGGTGAGAAAAATATCAGCGAGCTGGCCGCTTTTCCAGATGGCACGGGTCAGGGCGTTATTAGTATTCTGGCGCACCGCAATCATTGTATCGGCGCGGGCATTACCCTCAATGGTATAAAGGGGCCGGTCGCCATACCACCAGACAATGTATTTATCTTTAAGGCCAAAGGCCTGTTGAGCCGGGTCGATCCCTACCCAGTTGCCCTTGATAAAAACTTCAAGCCACTGCGTGGTCGTGGCGCGACGCTGATCTTCGGTCAACTTCAAACCGTGGGCGATGCGGGTAGGAATGCCGTCGGCCTCAAGCAGCAGCGCGGCTATCGCCACGTCGGTCAATTCGCGGTTCACCGTATCGCGGATGAGTTGGATTCTGTCATCGGTTCTGTCCCGCGTCAGCTTGCTGATTTCGCGCACGAAAGTGCGTGGCGATGCCGACTTATCTCTGGCTTCGGCAATCAGGGCATCCACCGCCAGATAAACCGGATTCTGTTTTTCGCCCTCCTCTAGTTTAGGACGATTTTTTTTGCTGTAAGGTGAATCGGGAACAGCTGGCAAAGATTCGTTCTGCACGGTAGGCGAGTCCAGCTCGTAGACAATGGCGCGGTAGAAAATCGTCTCCTCCGCATCCATTTTACGTTTAGAGAACACGGCGGCGCGGTTGCCCTCTTCATCCGTTTCGATGATTTCGTACCCAAACCCGCGCGCGACGATATTCTCATCCACCAGCACAAACCGTTCCGAATGGTGCGGCAGCTGCAGGTTAAACATCACCGGCTTGTCACCCTGACGCCACGGGTTTTTCGAGGCAAGATCGACCCGCGCCTCCACATACCAGCTTTTATAAGTAGTGTCGGGGGTAAGCGGAAATTCAAGCGTGAAATGCTTATAAAGCATCACAAAGATGCCAAGCCCTGCCAGAATCAGCGCCACAACCCATACTTGCAGGCTACGCATGTATTTTTCCTATGGTTTTGCTTCACAGCGCGGGCGCGAGGTGAAGGTACGCGCCGGATCCACCGCCAGCCGCGCATGCTCCATCATATTGCGACCAACCAGCACGGGGTAAATGAAGTTTTCGCGGTTGGCAAGGTTCACTTCTTCCTCAATCCATTTTCCAGCGAGGCAGAAGGTCATCTTAATCACCGGCCGGCGCAGATACCCGCCGCCTTTTTTCTTGATGCGTACATAACGCAGAATCGGCCGCTCAAACGTGCTGGCGCTGCCTGTTTTTTCGTCCCGCACACTGAATACCACGACTTCTCCCGTGCGCTTATGCTTGATTTTCTTTCCCTCCTTGCGGATATCGATCACCTCCGCATCAATCGAGGACGTTTTGGCGCCGGTATCGAGCTTGGCTTTGAAGGTTACCTCAACCCCGTCAATTTTCAACTCCTCCACCCAGCCGAGAATGGTGGGAGGCTTGGCCAGCGCGGGAGAGGCCAACAACAAGAGAAAACATAAAATCAGGTGAGGCATAAAGAATCTCAATTCAAGATGTACCCGGGGTTAGAGCGCCCGCGATTAGACATTCATGATTTCCATTTTTTCTGGTTCAGTGAACCAAAAAAACAGAAAATGGTGCCGCTGATAAGAATCGAACTTACGACCCCGTCATTACCAATGACGTGCTCTACCACTGAGCTACAGCGGCCCAAATAGGCTAACCGGGGGCGTATGCCACAAAGCCTCCTTGCCTGCAAGTGGTGATTTATGCTATAGATACCTTAAATAAGGCACTAAAAAATGGCATCCAAACAGGCTTCTACCGCCGGCGATCCGCTCCAGAAAAAGCGCGCGGCAGCGCTAAAGCGTAATCTTCTCAGGCGTAAGGCAACGACGGTGGGTAGGGATGTTATGCGAGGGCAGCAGCCCGCGCCAGCCATGAGCCGCGATAGCGCGCCCCATGGTGAGGACAGTAGTCCGAGCCGGGGGCAATTCTAAAATGTCAGACGACGCCAAGCACCGCAAGCAGATCAAAAAGAAACTTCAGAACCTGAAGAACCGGCATAATCTGATTGTTTTTCAGCATGCGGAACTGCATGCGCGCGAGCGGGATCTGGAGCGCGAACGCGAAGAGGGCGTGCGCGAGGCGGGAAGACGTTCAAGCGCACGCGGAGCGGAAGCAAAGAAAGGCGAGCCCGCCTGGAGCGCGCGCATGCAGGAAATCCGAAGCAAACTCGACGGCAAAAAGCGCATGGCCGAAGGCCGCTGGAACCGTTTTTCCGGCACGGCGGATGCTGGTGGCATGGGGCGGTAATAATCTTTCATTGCTTTGCGAAATTAGCCCGCTACAACTGCCTTCATGGCCATTCAACCCGACCACTGGATCCGCGAGCAGGCGCAAAAACACGGCATGATTACGCCGTTTGTTGAGCATCTGCAGCGTGAGGGCGTGATTTCCTATGGCCTTTCCTCCTACGGCTATGACGCGCGGGTGGCGGACGAATTCAAGATTTTCACCAATATCGAATCGGCGATTGTTGACCCCAAAGATTTCTCGAACAAAAGCTTCGTGGATCGCAAAACGGATGTCTGCATTATCCCGCCCAACTCCTTCGTGCTCGCGCGCACGGTGGAATATTTCCGCATCCCGCGCGATACGCTCGTCATCTGTGTGGGCAAATCGACCTATGCGCGCTGCGGTATCATCGTCAATGTCACGCCGCTTGAGCCGGAATGGGAAGGGCATGTGACGCTCGAATTTTCCAATACCACGCCGCTGCCTGCAAAAATCTATGCCAATGAAGGCGCCTGCCAGTTTCTGTTCCTCAAAGGCGCCTCG
>JAJTIB010000040.1 GCA_021300075.1 Rickettsiales bacterium | reverse complement strand
TACGGCGCATACGAATTACCTCACGGCTCAGCTCGCTGTGTATGAGGAATCGCGCGACATGATAAAAAAACTTGCGGGCGCCGGCATGAATCTGGCCGGAAAATTCCTCGAAACCGCCGTGCGTAATGCTGGCCAGGGACGCGGGCGGAGCTAGGCCATTTCCCAAATCAGAATCTTGGCTTTGCCGTAGCGGCGCTCGGTGATGAGTTCGGCGCCTAAAAGCTCGGGTATGGGTCGAGAAGATGCTATTTCGGCGGCAAGAATACTGCCTGTTTTCACCCAGCCACCTTGTCGTAAAGAAGCAGCAATCGCGGAAAGAATTGGCATATCATAAGGCGGGTCGAGCAGGATAAGTGCGAAAGGCTCTGTGGCTTTGGGAAGGCGCGTCGCGTCACTGGCGATGAGTGTGGCCTGTTGGCTTGCCCCGAGATGGCGCAGATTGCGTTCGGTGATGAGGAGGGATGTTTTGGCGACATCGACAAAGGTGACATGCGTAGCGCCACGCGAGAGCGCTTCAATGCCAAGTGCGCCGGTGCCGCAGCAGATATCCGCGACACGCTGATGGATGACGCAAGCGCCACCAAACCGCCCATGCATCAGCACATTAAAGAGCGATTCGCGCGTGCGTTCGGAAGTTGGTCGAATGGCGCGGTCAACGGGTACTTCAAGTTTACGACCCTTGTGGATTCCGGCAATCACGCGCATGAGGTAACTCCCAATTGATCCGCGAGTTTGCGGGTGATGGCCGAGGGAATTTTGCGGGTGCTGCCTGGGGGTAGATCACCCAGCGCAATACCTGCATAATGGGTACGGATGAGGCGCGAGACCGGCAGATCGAGATGCTCGAAAATACGACGTATTTCTCGGTTTTTGCCTTCTTTCAGCGTCACCGCCAGCCAATGATTGCGCCCGCCGGATTGCTCTTTTTCGACTGCGATTTTCATGCCGCGATAATGAATGCCGTCAATGGTCACGCCACGCGTGAGCCGCGCTATTTGCGTTTCGCTCGGCAGGCCGCGCACACGCACGCGGTAGCTGCGCGCCAGAGCGTTTTTCGGCAATTCCAGCGCCCGCGAAAACGCACCGCTGTTGGTGAAAAGCAGCAACCCCTCAGACGTAACATCAAGCCGACCGACACTGATGAGGCGGGGCAGGTCTGGTGGTAATAAGGAAAACACGGTAGGGATGCCGCCCGGGTCGTGTGTGGTGGTGATATAGCCGGCCGGTTTATGCAGCGCCCAGAGTTCGGGTGCTCGCGATGGCGTGTTGAGCGCCACCCCATCCACCATCACCGTATCATGGGCGCTGACGGTGAGCGCCGGCGAGGGAATGGTTTTACCATTGACCTTGACGCGGCCAGCGTGAATTAACGCTTCGGCTTCGCGCCGCGAATAGACGCCGGCAGCAGCGATGCGCTTGGCGATCCGTTCCTTCGCGTCAGCGTTTGGCATGATAGGCACGCGCGGCGGCCACAAAGGCCGCATAGATTTTCTCATCGGCTGGGGTAATCAGAAATTCGGGATGCCACTGCACACCAATACAGAAAGGGTGGCCGGCCAGTTCAATCCCTTCAATCACTCCGTCGGGCGCTACCGCGTTGACAACAACGCCAGGGGCGATTTTATCCACCGCCTGATGATGCGCGGAATTGACGCCGATGGTCTCCTCACCCACGAGGGCGGCGAGCCTCGTGCCTGGTTTGATGGCCACTTCATGGCCGATTTCATGACGCGGGTTAGGCTGTTCATGCGCGAGCGCACCCGCCACCACATCGGGAATGTGCTGGATGAGCGTGCCGCCGAGAATGACATTGAGCAATTGCTGGCCGCCGCAAATGCCGAAAATGGGCAGGCCGCGTTCAAGCGCGCCCTTGGTGATGGCCCATTCAAACTCCGTGCGGCGGCGTTTAAGCGTCACTTTCTCGTGCGTCGTATCTTCGCCATACATTTCCGGCGGTACGTCAAAATTGCCCCCCGTAACGATGAGTCCGTCGAGTAGATTCAGATAGTCGTTTACAGCGGATAATTCATGCGGCAGTGCCAGCGGGGTAGCCCCAAAGCGTGCGGCGGCGGCGGTATAATGATCGCGCAGTGCATACCATGGATAGCGGGAATACCCGCCCCCCTCCTCGTAATCGAGGGTGCAGCCAATCAGTGGTCTAGATTGCGGCATTTTGAATACGCACCTACTCAGAAAAACGTTTTTTATTTCAAATCCAAGCAAAAAACACACTATTTTGCAAAGTTGTGCTTTAGGTTATTTTAACGCATACTAACCACGAAACGCAAGAAAGTACCGCGCGATCGCTTATGTCACCTTCCTCACTGCTTGGAGTTATTTTCGGATTTACGCTGATTATCAGCGCCACGCTGATGGCCACACCCCATGCCTGGATTTATCTTGATCTACATGCGGTGATGATGGTGTTGGGCGGCACGATTGCTGCGGCATTTATGGGCTATCAAAGCGAATATGTGGTGACTGCTTTTAAAGCAATCTTGTGGATGTTCAAGAAGCCAAAATCAACGCGCGAGGGGCTGAATACCGAAATCATGCGCCTCATCAAATGGAGCTATCTGGTGCAGCAGAAAGGCCTACCGGCGCTCGAGAAGGAGATCCGCACGGTTTCGTCGCAAGACCCACTCATCAAATACTGCCTCGAACTGGTGGTCACTAACCATCCCCCGCAGGAATTACAGCAGATGATGAATACCGCAATTGAAGCCGAGTTCGAGCGTCAGACCATCCCGGTGCAGATTTTAAAAAGCATGGCCTCCAACGGACCCGCCTTCGGGATGATCGGGACTCTGGTGGGCCTGGTCGCGGTGCTTGACAGTATGGGGCAGGGCGCGGAAGGATTAGCGGAGACGATTGGCAAGGGCATGGCTATTGCCTTGATTACGACGCTTTACGGCGTATTTTTTGCCCGCATGGTGTTTCTGCCAGCAGCTAATAAATTACTGCAGAAAGAGGAGACTGAGCGTTTCCGCAACCTGATGATGGCCGACGGGTTGAGTCTTCTCGCCGCCAAACGCTCACCGCGCTACATGCAGGATCGGCTCAACAGCTATCTCGATCCGACGATTCATTTCAATCTTGATAAACAACTGCGCGGTATGCCGCAAACCGCGCCGACCACTGCCCCGCCCGGTAAGAAAACATGACCGTATCCGTCCGTCCCCCCAGGCGTAACGAGGAAGATGTCGATGATTGGCTGATGACCTATGCCGATCTGATCACCCTGCTGTTCGCGTTTTTCGTGATTATGTTTTCGATCTCAGAGCCGAGCAAGGATAAATTCAAACAAGTTTCCGCTGCCCTTAAAGAGGCAGGTTTCGTGACCGATCAGCAGGCCAAGGAGGATCCGTTTGAGGAGCTCGTTAAAGAACTGGAATTATCGCTTGGTGCCAGCGGTTATGACAGTAATGTTGCGGTGACGATGGTTAATGGTGAGGTAGAGATCGATCTTTCATCTTCGTCATTTTTCGTTCCCGGTTCGGCAAAATTTTCGCCCGAAGCGATTCCAATGCTCAATCAACTGGTGATTCCAATGAAGAAATTTGTTGAATCCACCAATGTCATTATTGAAATTGAAGGCCATACCGATGATACGGGGATCGCCAGTGCACAGTTCCCTTCCAACTGGGAGCTTTCCTCGGCGCGGGCGGCCAATACGGTGCGCTACTTTATCAGTAAGGGCATCCCCGGTGCACGTATGAAAGCCATTGGGCTTGCGGATACGCGGCCGCGCGCGGCCAACCGCGATGAGAAGGGCGCGGCCATTCCCGCCAACCAGGACCTGAACCGCCGTGTAGTGATTAAGGCTGTGAAGCCGGATTAGGCTTCAGGTTTTAGGTTGCAGGTTTTAAGTTTTAGGTTTTAGGGGGCAGCGCTGAATCTTTTTCCCCATAACCTATAACCTATAACCTATAACCCCTTTCTCTCCTGCCGTATCCCGAGCACATGGCAGATGGCTTCGGTCAGTTCCGCCCGGTTTAGCGTATAAAAATGAAATTTATTGATACCACAGAGCATCAGCATCCGGCATTGTTCAGCCGCGATCATCGCCGCCACCAGATTGCGCTGCTCGGGCTTGTCGTCGAGTCCTTCAAATAATTTTTGCATCCAGTCCGGTACCGATGCGCCGCACATGCGCGCAAATTTTGTCAACTGCGCGAAATTGGTGACCGGCAGAATCCCGGGTACAATCTCGGCTGTGATGCCAGCTCTTTGTGTGCGTTCCAGAAAATGCAAATATTGCTCGCACTCGAAAAAAAACTGGGTGATGGCGCGGGTCGCGCCCGCATCAATCTTGCGTTTCAGGTGGTCAAGATCCGCTTCGCGCGAAATGGCCTCGGGGTGGGTTTCGGGATAGGCGGCGACTGAAATCTCAAAGGGGTGCAGCGCCCTGAGTCCGGCCACCAGCGCGTCGGCGTACGCGTAACCCTCGGGGTGGGGTTGGTAGCGATCGCCCGTCGGCGCATCGCCGCGCAGTGCCACAATATGCCGCACCCCAGCCTCCCAGTAGCTTTTTGCAATTGCGTCAATCTCCTGCCGACTGGCGCCGATACAGGTGAGATGCGCGGCTGGTACCAGGCTGGTGTCACTCAAGATACGCTTTACCGTGGCATGGGTACGTTCGCGGGTGGAGCCGCCCGCGCCATAAGTCACCGAGACGAAGCGCGGCGCCAGTGGTTCGAGCCGGCGAATCACCTGCCATAGTTTTTCTTCCGCCTCCCCCGATTTTGGAGGAAAAAACTCAAACGACACATCCGGCGGTGGCAAGGTATAGAGTTCTCTGAGTCCTTCTAACAATGCGGTACTCACAAGACACTCCTGTGGTAAAAAAACAACAAATGGGGGCGGTATGCAAGGATATGTGCACCAAAAATACATGGTATTTTAGGTAGCATTAACTAATAAGCAACTCATTTGTAATAGGATTAAAACTTGTGACGAAGCATGTGGCGTACAGATTAACGCCTCATTACTTGTTTGTCACTTGCTGGTTCCTGTAATTTTAGTTAGCTGGCAGAGGAAGAACAGGAACAATATACCAGAAGCTGGACAGAATTTTCTCTGTTATAATTTTCTGGCGTATAGTAAGGCAGTTTACCAACTTCTCCGAAGATGTTCATCATGTTGCTGAGGAATCTATGAAAAAATTGCACCGCTTTCTCGCTCTAATGCTGGTTGGTTTTAGTCTTTCGGTGCGCCCCGCATTCGCACAGAATGACGATGTGTATGACCCGATTGAACCCTTCAACCGCGGTGTATTCTTTTTCAACGAAGTGGTGAATAATCTTGTCATGACGCCGCTTGCAACCGGCTACCGAGCGGTTACCCCAAAAACTGCGCGGGGATTGTTGCAAAATGCTGCCAATAACACGATTGAGCCGGTGGCCATGGTCAATGCCTTGCTGCAGGGCAATTTTGAGCAGGGCGTGGTCTCGTTCTGGCGGTTTGTGATTAATAGCACGGTGGGGCTTGCTGGTCTTAATGATGTAGCGAAGACGGCTGGCCTGCAGCGTCGTTATGAGGATTTCGGCCAGACCCTTGGTGTATGGGGCATGGGTGATGGTGCCTATTTGGTGCTGCCCATTATCGGGCCATCCAACACCCGCGATATCTGGCGCTGGCCGGCCGGTTACTACCTTGATCCGGTCACCACGTTCTCGGATAATTCGGTGGTGGTGTGGTCTTATATCGGCGCACTGGGCCTGATTGAGTACAACTCGCTGATGGATCCTATGGCGGATATCCGCGCCAGCTCGCTTGATCCGTATGTGAGCTTCCGCAGCATCTATACCCAGCGCCGCGCCGCCGCTATCCGCAATCAATACGATGATATCGAAGGGGGTAAATAGATGCGGCGATTTTTGGTATTGCTTGGGGCGTTGGCGATGACGGGATCTATGGTTTCACCCGCGCATGCAGCCGGGGAGGAAGCGGCCAGACGTTTCGTGGAACAGATTACTGCGAAAACACTGGCCGTCGTGCAGACCGACGCGGATGCGGCGGCCAAGCAGAAAGAGCTTGACGCAGTATTCACTCCGATTGTCGATATCCCATTTGTTGGCAAATTCGTGCTTGGCCAGCATTGGCGCACGGCGACTCCTGCCCAGCAGAAGGATTATCTCGCCGCTTATGGCCCGTTTCTGATGAAACACTATATCAGCCGGCTGGTGAAATATTCCGGCCAGAGTGTAGAGGTGACCAAGGCAGTGGCAGAAAAGGATAGTACTCTGCTGGTGACGATGAAAATCATCGAGTCGGACTCGAATAGCTTTTTTGTCGAATACCGACTGCGACCCGCAGGTAATAGCTTCAAGCTGGTTGACATTGTGGTTGAAGGGGTAGGGCTGCTGACCTCACAGCGTTCCGAGTTCAACTCGGTGGTGAATCAAAAAGGGCTTGATTACCTGATCGAAGCGCTCAAGAAAAAAACCACCGAGAAAGTGGCGTAGGGTCAGTGTTTTTTCGTCGCCGCGACGCGCAGACGAACGTAATCCGCGTGCCAATTTCCGTTCTTATCGCATAAGCTGTTGGTAAGCTCGGCCGTGACTTCATTCAGAATTTGCGCCTGCATGACGCTTGGAAATGGTTTCAGATAACTATCGGCAAAAGTTTTGAGCCATCCCGTCATTCCTTGCGGCAAGGGGGTAGGGCGCGGGATCAGCGCGCAGAATTCCACCGTAAAACCATTTTGTTCGAGGAGTGCCTGATATGTTTCGGCGGCGGGAAAATACCAGGGGTTTAGGGCATCACCGTTCTGGCCGTGCCGTGTCACCGCTTCTATCAGTGCGCGTTCGATCGTGGCGACGTTACCTTTCCCGCCAAATTCGGCCACGAATCTGCCACCCGGCTTGAGTGCCTTGGCGACGCCCTCGATGGCGAGATGGGGCTCTTTAACCCAGTGTAGCACAGCATTGGAAAAAACGGCATCGAATTCATTGGCAAACGTCAGCGTCCGCGCATCCATCCGACGCGCATCAATGCCCCGTGCTGTGGCGGCGGTTAACAATTCGGGGCTGGTATCCACCCCCACCACTGTACAGCCCGCCTGAAGAAGCTTTTCAGTGAGCGCCCCATCGCCACAGCCTAAATCCAAAATGCGCTCCCCCGGCTTTGCCTGCAGCATTTCCAGAAGAGGCTGTCCGAACAGGGGTACAAAATCGGCGAATTTCTGATAATTCTCGACATTCCACTGTTTCGAGGTGGGGTTCATATTCCGGCATCTACAAATGAAATGGTTTGTATTTAATGCGGGTGGGCACAAGGCTGTCCGTGCCCAGGCGCTTCTTGCGGTCGGCCTCGTAATCGGCGTAATTCCCCTCGAACCATTCCACATGACTGTCGCCCTCAAAGGCTAAAATATGGGTGGCGATGCGGTCGAGAAACCAGCGATCATGCGAGATGATGACGGCGCAGCCGGCGAAATCGAGCAGCGCCTCCTCAAGCGCGCGCAATGTCTCAACATCAAGATCGTTGGTGGGCTCATCAAGCAGCAAGACATTGGCGCCTGATTTAAGCATTTTCGCCAGATGCACGCGGTTGCGCTCACCGCCCGAAAGCTGGCCGACGGGCCGCTGTTGATCCGGCCCTTTGAAATTGAAAGCCGAGCAATAGGCGCGGGATTTCATTTTTACCTTGCCCAGTTCAATTTCCTCGGCCCCGTCCGATATTTCTTCCCAGACCGTGGCCTTATCTTTGAGCGTATCGCGCGACTGATCGACATAGCCGAGCTTCACCGTTTCACCGACTTTAAACGTGCCGGAATCGGGTTTTTCCTGCCCGGTAATCATACGGAACAAGGTGGTTTTGCCAGCCCCATTAGGTCCGATAATGCCTACAATTCCTCCTTTGGGAAGGCGGAAATTGAGATTTTCCATCAGCAGTCGGTCGCCAAAGCCCTTGTTCAGATGCTCGGCTTCAATGACGACGTCACCCAGACGCGGGCCGGCGGGAATGATAATCTGTGCGTTACTCGCGCGGCGCTCAGCCTGCTGCGCCACCATTTCGTCATAGGCTTTAAGGCGGGCCTTGGATTTTGCCTGCCGCGCTTTGGGCGAGGACCGCACCCATTCGAGTTCATCGGCCATCGCTTTCTGTCGCGCGGATTCCTCTTTTTCTTCCTGCTGCAATTGTTTCTGTTTCTGCTCGAGCCAGCTCGAATAATTGCCCTCAAAAGGCCGCCCCTGGCCGCGATCGAGTTCCAGCGTCCAGCCGGTGATATTGTCGAGAAAATAGCGATCATGCGTCACCATCACTACCGTGCCGGGATAATTTTTGAGGTAATGCTCAAGCCAGGCCACCGATTCGGCATCCAGATGGTTGGTGGGCTCATCGAGCAGCAGCATGTCGGGTTTTTCGAGCAGTAATTTGGCAAGCGCCACCCGTCGCTTTTCGCCACCAGAAAGATGTTTCACTTCCGCCTCGCCCGGCGGGCAGCGCAACGCCTCCATCGCTACCTCGATTTCGCGATCGAGCTCCCAGGCATTCGCTGCGTCAATTTTTTCCTGTAGCGCGCCTTGCTCTTCGATGAGTTTCATCATCTCGTCATTGTCACTCACTTCGCCCAGTTTTTCGGAAATCGCATTGAAATCCTCGAGCAGTTTCTTTTTTTCTTTCAGCCCTTCCATGACATTATCAAAAGCGTTTTTAGTTTCGTCGAGCTTGGGCTCTTGCGGTAAAAACCCAACCTTAATGCCTTCGGCGGCCCAGGCCTCGCCGTTAAATTCCTTGTCCAGCCCTGCCATGATTTTTAGTAATGTTGATTTGCCCGCACCGTTATGGCCGACAATGCCAATTTTTGCGCCCGGAAAAAAAGATAGCCAAATATCTTTAAGTACGGTTTTTCCGCCCGGATAAGTTTTCGATAAGCCTTTGATTACATATACAAATTGATGCGTCATGGCGATTTCCTTGTTGCTTGCGCCTTGTTGTAGCCTCCCTTGTTTTGTTGTACAAGTGTCATCAAAGCGTCATCAAGACCTGATAAAGATACGTCCAAAGAGGTACTATGGAAACATGGACAGATTTTATTCGCGATGAACAGGATTCGGAGCTTACCGTTCGTGATCTTAACAGCATTTTAGGTGTTGCAGAAAGTTATGCGGAAAGCACGGCCGAGACACTTGGTAGGCAGTGGAATCTCGATGCAGCCTCGCAGGATTCTCTGCGCGAAAAAATTATGGGGGTGTACGAACTACTCCTGCAAGGCTTTGCTGCCAAAGCCATTTATGAAGGAGCCGAGACCACTCTGATTCATCAATACCCAGAGACGCTGGAGGCATTACGAGATCAGCTGCTGGGAAACCCGCTAAGTGATGAAATGATGCATTTTGCAGAGTTTGGTATCAATAGGTATCTTCCTAACCATTTACAGAACCAAGATTGTACGCGCACGTTATTCGAGTATATTCAGAGTGGGCTAGATCGTGTAGTAGAACATGGGGAAGTACTGGTAAATAGTCGCAAGAGCGGTATGCGTGGTGCGGACGCGTAACTGCTAACGCCTTGTGGCAAAAAAATTCTTCAATAATTGCCCGCATTCGGCTTCCATCACTCCACCCACGACTTCCGGCGCATGGTGGCAGGTTGCTTGAGCAAAGACCCGCGCGCCATGTTCGACCCCTCCGCCTTTTGCGTCATAAGCCCCGAAAATAATTTTTTTGATTTTAGCGAGGGATGCTGCCTGCGCGCACATGGCGCATGGTTCAAGGGTTACGTAAAGCGTGCAGTCCGCCAAATATTTCTCACCCCTTATCCGGCACGCTTTCTGAATGACAAGCAGTTCTGCGTGCGCCGTGGCGTCCTGCCGTTTTTCAACCTCATTATGCGCTTGAGCCAGCACCCTGCCATCTGCCCCCACCACACAAGCGGCAATTGGCACTTCGCCTTTGATAGCGGCTTGGGCGGCAAGGGTGAG
>JAJTIB010000220.1 GCA_021300075.1 Rickettsiales bacterium | reverse complement strand
TTTACAAGCAAACCCCCAGATCATTTGCTTCTTGAAGTAGCAAGGGATAGGCCGGAAGAAGTATTGGATTCGGCTGGCACTTTGGTAAGTATCGAGAGGCTTGCCCGGAGGGAAGGTAAGGATCCCAAGGACTTGTTGAGAATGGCACAGTATCTTCAAAGTGATGGATTGCTAAGAATTAGCGGCGGGGACAACCAGCATATTATTGGTATCACACCCGAGGGCAGGGTGGTTTTAGAACGGATGGAAAATAATCGTTGGCAGAGAAGGTTTCAAGATTGCACGATTAGTGGTCTGTCGGGGCTTGTTTTTGGGTTAGCGCTAGCTTTCTTGACGTAATATTTCGGGTTCAGTAAATAACCGTCACCCCGCACGTGTAGCGGGGTCCGTAGGGCGGATGCCGCAACAAATGCGGCATGACAAAGCGGGGGGGCGTCTGGCCTATTTCGTTTATATATTGGCGAAAAAGAAACATGGCACGTTATATACCGGCGTAACCAATGATCTGATTCGCAGAGTGTGGGAGCATAAAGAAGGTGTGGCGGATGGATTTACCAGAAAATATGGCATAAAAATGCTGGTATTTTATGAGATCCATGAGGATATTACGGAAGCGATTAAGCGCGAGAAACTGATCAAGAAATGGCGGCGGGATATTAAATATCAGGCGATTGGAAAAATGAATCCGCAATGGAAAGATTTGTATGAAACACTCTTTTAATCTGTCATGCCGTTTTTATAACGCACAGACCCCGTCATACGACGGGGTGACAGGCGGAGGGGACTCGGCACCGCGCCCTCATTTGTCATGCCGTCTTCATGACGGCATCCGAGCGAGCCTCTGGCACGACGCGAATCCTTTTGCCACGCATCTGTCATGCCGTTTTTATAACGCGCAGACCCCGTCATACGACGGGGTGACAGGCGGAGGGGACTCGGCGCCGCGCCCTCATTTGTCATGCCGTCTTCATGACGGCATCCGAGCGAGCCTCTGGCACGACGCGAATCCCTTTGCCGCCGCTATGGAGAGAGTTTATGAGCAACACTGAATCCCTCGATATCGTCTATGATATTGCCCAGGAAAAACCGCTTGAAGAGCGGCATATTCTGGCCGTGCTGGTCGATAATGAATTTGGCGTGCTGAACCGCGTGGTGGGGTTATTCTCAAGCCGCGGCTATAATATTGAGTCGCTCACCGTAGCGGAGGTGGATGTTAAAAAACACCTTTCGCGCATCACCATTGTCACCCGTGGTTCGGCGCGCAAAGTGGCGCATATCATAGCGCTCTTGGAGCGCATGGTGCCGGTGCATAAGGTGCATGACCTCACGACCGAAAGCCCGTTTGTGGAGCGCGAACTGGCGCTTGTGAAAGTGGTGGGTAAGGGCGAAGAACGTGTCGAGGCGCTCAGAATCGCCGATATTTTCCGTGCCAAGCCGGTCGATACCACGATTGAGAGCTTCGTGTTTGAAATCACCGGCACGAGCGAAAAAGTGAATACGTTTATTGACCTGATGCGCCCGCTCGGCCTCACCGAAGTCTGCCGTACGGGTGTGGCGTCTGTCGCCCGGGGCAAGAAGGGGATTTAGGGGCGCCTTCCCGGGATTGTCTTGTCATACGGCTTGCGCGGGCAATAACGGAATTTCAGGAAGTGGTCTGGATTCCGCCACAAGCCCTGAAATGGCGTACCAGACGGGATGATAACGTCACACGGCCACGGTTATAAATCGCTTGGCAATCTGCTGATTTGGGGCTAAAAGCCTCGCTCCCCCACGCCCATGCAACCGGAGATCATCATGAAAGTCTATTACGATAAAGATTGTGACCAAGCCCTCATCAAGGGCAAAAAAATTGCTATTATTGGTTACGGCTCGCAAGGCCATGCCCATGCCCTGAACCTTAAGGATTCAGGCGCGAAAGACATCACGATAGGCCTGCGCGCCAGCTCCGCCACCGCCGCCAAAGCGCGCGCGGCGGGCTTCAAGGTGATGGAAGCAGCGGAAGCCGTAAAAGACGCGGACGTGGTGATGATTTTAGCACCCGACGAATTTCAGGCCGATATTTATACGCAGATTGAAGCGAATATCAAAAAAGGTGCGGCACTCGCGTTTGCCCACGGGTTTAATTATCACTTCCAGTTTATCAAGGCGCGGCCGGATATGGATGTATTCATGGTCGCCCCCAAAGGCCCCGGCCACACTGTTAGAAGCGAATATAAAAAAGGCGGCGGCGTGCCGTGCCTTGTGGCAATTGCGCAGGACGCATCCGGCCAGGCGCTTACCATCGCGCTGTCTTACGCCTCCGGCGTGGGTGGCGGGCGCTCGGGCATTATCGAAACTACGTTCAAGGACGAATGCGAAACCGATTTATTTGGTGAGCAGGCCGTGCTTTGCGGCGGCGTCACCCACCTGATTCAGGCCGGGTTCGAGACGCTGGTTGAGGCCGGATATCCGCCGGAAATGGCCTATTTCGAATGTCTGCATGAGACCAAATTAATCGTGGATCTGCTCTATGAAGGTGGCATGGCGAATATGCGCTATTCCATCTCCAACACCGCGGAATATGGCGATTACGTCACCGGCCCGCGCATCATCACGCAGGAGACGAAAAAGGAAATGAAGCGGGTGCTGGCCGATATTCAATCGGGCAAATTCGCCCGTGAATTCATCGCCGACCGCGCGGTTCAAGGCGCCCATAAACTCGAAAAATTCCGTGAGGAATCGGCAAAACACCCAATCGAGCAGGTGGGCAAGAAGCTGCGCGATATGATGCCCTGGATTGCCAAGAACAAGCTGGTGGACGCGGCGTAGACATTCGGCGTAGCCGACCATCTGCTTTGTCGCATCCCTTCGGGAGAATCCTCACGTAGCGCTGCTGCGCTGCGGTTCACCCGAAGGGCAGGTGCTCCTCGCATCTGGCCGACTGCGCCGAATATTGGGAAGGACAATGACGATGACCCAAGAAATTATTATCTTCGACACGACCTTGCGCGATGGCGAGCAGTCCCCCGGTATGTCGATGACGCGGGAGGAAAAGCTGCTGGTGGCCGAGCTGCTCGACACGATGGGGGTGGATGTGATTGAGGCCGGGTTCGCCATGGCGTCTGATGGTGATTTTGAGGCGGTCAAAGCCATTGCCGAAGTGACCCAGAACGCCGTAGTCTGTTCACTTGCGCGCGCGAAAGAAGCCGATATTCGCCGCGCAGCCGAAGCGCTGAAATCCGCCCGCCGCCCGCGCATTCACACTTTCATGAGCACGAGCGAGATTCACCTGACGCACCAGTTCAAACTGTCGCAGGATCAGGCCATTGAAGTGATTCGCGATGCGGTGACGCTTGCCCGCAGCTTTACCGATAATGTGGAATGGAGCGCGATGGATGCGACGCGCACCGAGCTTGATTATCTCTGCCGTGCGGTGGAGGTGGCTATCAAAGCGGGTGCGACGACCATCAACCTGCCGGACACGGTGGGCTACGGCACGCCCGAAACGATTGCAAAAATGTTCACCCATGTGATGGGCAAAGTGCCGGGTGCAGAACACGTGATCTTCAGCTTCCACGGCCAGAATGATCTGGGGCTCGCGACCGCGAATTCCCTCGCCGCAGTGAAGGCCGGGGCGCGGCAGATTGAATGCACCATCAACGGCATTGGCGAGCGCGCGGGCAATACCAGCCTTGAGGAAGTGGTGATGGCGCTGAACGTCCGCAAAGATGTTTACGGCGTCACCTGCGGGGTGAAAACGGAATATATCATGCGCGCCTCGC
>JAJTIB010000062.1 GCA_021300075.1 Rickettsiales bacterium | reverse complement strand
CGAGGAAATCGGCGACCGCCATAAGGCGATTTATGCTGCGGTGCAGCAGCTGGCCAAAGGCGACGTTCTGGTGGTCGCGGGTAAAGGCCATGAAACGACCCAGATCATCGGCAGCCACATTTATCCGTTTGACGACGCAGCAATCATTAAGGAGGCAATAGCAGCATTATGAGTACAGCATGGGAAATGGCCGAGGTAGTGCGCGCAACTGGCGGTAAATGTTCCGGACAGTGGCTTGCCACGAGTGTCAGTATAGACACGCGCACGCTGGCCGCCGGCGCATTATTTATCGCGCTTAAAGGCGAACAGCATGACGGCCATGAGTTCGTGGCGCAGGCACTGGCCCAGGGTGCGGTGGCGGCGCTTGTCAGCCGGACTGTTGAGGGCGTGGATCCGGCGCGGCTGGTGCTGGTGGCTGATACCGAGGTTGCACTGCAGCAACTAGGTGTCGCCGCGCGGCAGCGCAGCCACGCAAAGTTTATTGGAATCACCGGCAGTGTTGGTAAAACTGGCTGCAAGGAAATGCTCTCAACAGCACTTGCGGCGCTGGGTAAGACGGCGCAGACGAAGGGCAATCTCAACAACCATCTCGGCGTTCCGTTGACGCTTGCGAACCTGCCGCGAGACTCCAAATATGCAGTGATTGAGATGGGTATGAATCACCCGGGTGAGATTTCTTGCCTGTCGCATTGGGTGCAACCGGACGTGGCGATTATTACTACGGTTGAAGCGGTGCATATAGAGTTTTTTGATTCGGTGGCGGCGATTGCGGACGAAAAATCAGCAATTTTTGATGGCATGAACGGCAAGGGCACGGCTATTTTAAACGCCGATAATGCTCATTATGAACGCTGCGCCACTCATGCCGTGGCACACGGGGTGGACCGTGTGCTCTCCTTCGGCACATCGGAAAAATCGCTGTGCCGTATGCTCACCTACCGCATCGAGGATATGCACTCGGTGGTGGAAGCGACGGTAGCGGGCACGCATCTGAGCTATGCGCTGGGCACGCTTGGTAAGCATTGGGCGTTGATGTCGGTCGCTGTGCTGGCGGCGGTAGATGCGCTCGCGGGTGATTTAGCCAAAGCCGCCGCGTCGCTCGCCGCATTTACCGAGCCAAAAGGCCGAGGCCAGATTCGCAAACTTGCGGTCAAAGGCGGCCATCTGCGTTTAATTGATGATAGTTATAATGCCAGCCCCGTCGCCGTCGTGGGGGCGATCGAGAAGGTGGTGGAGCTTCGTCAGGCTGCAGCCGAGCCCTGCCGCACAGTGGTGGTGTTGGGCGATATGCTGGAACTGGGCGAGCACAGTCAGGACATGCATGTGGGATTAGTGCCGTGCCTGATTAATAATCAGATTGACTTGGTTTTTGCGGCCGGAGGGTTTATGCGTCATTTGTATGAAGCACTGCCCGAAGCTATGCGTGGGGCTTATAAGCCTACCAGCCGTGAGCTTGCACCGGAAGTTGTAGCGGCTTTACGTCCGCGCGATCTGGTGCTGGTAAAAGGTTCGCATGGTAGCCATATGGAGCAGGTAGTTGAGGCGGTAGCTCAGAATGCCCGACGGTTTGAGGAGGTCTAGATGCTTTATCAGTTACTCTATCCGCTGGCGCATGAGTTTCAGGTTTTCAACCTGTTCAAGTATATCACCTTCCGCAGTGGCGGCGCGGTGATAACCGCGCTTATCATCAGCTTTATCATTGGCCCGCGTCTGATTCGCTGGTTGCGTCTGAAGCAGCAGGGCGGACAGCCAATTCGTGACGATGGCCCGGCATCACATCTTCTTACCAAGAAGGGCACGCCGACCATGGGTGGGCTGATGATGCTGTTTGCTGTCACGGTCTCGACACTGCTTTGGGCCGACCTTGAGAACGGCTATGTGTGGATTGTGCTCCTCGTTACGCTCGGATTTGGCGTGATAGGTTTTGCCGATGATTATCTCAAAGTCTCGAAGAAAAATGTCAAAGGACTCTCGGGCAAAAAGAAGCTTCTCGCCCAGTTGGTGATTGCGCTGGGTGCGGCCATCGCGATTCAGGATCTGGCGCATCCGGAAGTGGCGCACCATCTGGCGATTCCGTACCTCAAAAATGTGCTGATTGATCTGGGGATGCTCTATCTGCCATTTGCCTTACTGGTGATGATCGGGGCATCCAATGCCGTGAATCTGACCGATGGGCTGGATGGACTCGCGATTGTCCCCATTATGATTGCGGCGGGATGCTTTGCGCTCATCAGTTATCTGGTGGGCAATGCGGTATTCTCTTCATATCTGCATCTGACCAGCGTGCCGGGTGCAGGGGAGTTAACGGTATTCTGCGCGGCGATGATTGGCGCGGGACTTGGCTTTTTATGGTACAATGCGCCGCCGGCCATGGTGTTCATGGGTGACACGGGAAGTCTGGCTTTTGGCGGCTCACTCGGGGCGATCAGCGTCATCACCAAGAATGAACTGGTGCTGGCGATCATTGGTGGCCTGTTCGTTCTTGAAGCAGTATCGGTGATGATGCAGGTGGTGTCGTTCAAACTTACCGGCAAACGGATTTTCCGTATGGCGCCGATCCATCATCACTTTGAAAAACTCGGCTGGAAAGAGCCAACCATTGTGATCCGCTTCTGGATTATCGCTGTGATTCTCGCACTCATTGGACTTTCCACCCTGAAATTACGATGAAACTTACTTTTGCAGCGCAACATCATTATGGTATTTTCGGCCTCGGCAAAAGCGGGGTTTCTACCGCGCGCGCGCTTATTGAAGGCGGCGCCTCCGTTGTGGCGTGGGACGACAAGCCCGAGCATGTGACAGCATTTCAAAAAGAGCTGCCCGCCTGCCGGACAGCCTTGCCCGAGACTTGGGACTGGAAGGAGATGAAGGCGCTGGTACTAAGCCCTGGAGTGCCGCTGACACATCCCAAGCCACACCCGATTGTAACGCGCGCGAAGTCTTATCACGTTCCTATTTTCGGCGATATTGAGCTGCTGTATCAGGCAAGGCCGCAGGCGCGTTATATTGCAATCACCGGTACGAACGGCAAGTCCACTACGACCAGTTTGATTGGGCATATTCTCGCTTCGGTGGAGCGGGAGGTCGAGGTCGGCGGTAATCTTGGCCGTCCGGTGCTCGATTTTAAACCCGCTAAGACCTATGTGATTGAAGCGTCCTCCTATCAACTCGATCTGGTACGCAGCACCCGTTTTAATATCGCGCTGCTCTTGAATTTCAGTCCCGACCATCTCGATCGTCACGGCACGATGGCGGAATATATCGCCGCCAAATGCCATGTTTTTGACCGCCAGCTGCCAGAAGACACCGCAATTATCGGGGTAGATGAACCTATCAGCGAAGCCATCTGCCGCGAGATGATTAGCAAGGGCGCGCAGCGCGTCATCCCTATTTCTGGTAGCAGGCCAGTGCAGCGCGGTGTTTATGTTGTAAATGGGGTTTTACATAATTGCCTGGGTGGCGAAGAATTGACCGCTTCGCTTCAAGAAATTAAATCACTGCAGGGTGATCATAACGCTCAGAATGCCGCCGCCGCCTATGCTGCCGCCTTTGTCCATGGGTTAAGCCATGAGGTGATTATGGCGGCCATGCAGACCTTCCCGGGACTTGCACATCGGATGCAATGGCTG
>JAJTIB010000123.1 GCA_021300075.1 Rickettsiales bacterium | reverse complement strand
GGAATGATCAGGTGCGGTTTGAGCTGACATATTACGCGCTGAAGCCGGATATTAAAGTCATCGCCCCCTGGCGTGAGTGGGAGTTAAACAGTCGCACGCAGATGCTGGAATATGCCGAGAAGCACCAGATTCCGGTGGCAAAAGACAAGCGTGGCGAAGCCCCCTACAGCATGGACGCCAACCTGCTGCATATTTCCTATGAGGGCAAGGCTCTGGAAGACCCATGGGTAGCGGCGGATGAAAGTATGTTCCGTCTCACCGTAAGCCCCGAAAAAGCGCCGGATGCGCCGGAAATCATCGAGGTGGAATTTGAGCGCGGAGATGCGGTGGCGGTGAATGGCAGGAAGCTCTCCCCCGCGCAGTTGCTGGCGGAACTCAACCGGCTGGGAGGCGCGCACGGCATCGGCCGGCTGGATTTAGTTGAGAACCGCTATGTCGGCATGAAATCGCGCGGCGTGTATGAAACCCCGGGCGGCACGATTCTGCTGGCCGCGCACCGGGGCATTGAATCCATCACGCTGGATCGCGGTGCGGCGCACCTGAAAGACGACATCATGCCGCGCTATGCGGAGCTGATTTATTTCGGCTACTGGTTCAGCCCCGAGCGCGAAATGCTTCAGGCTCTGATTGACAAAAGCCAGGAACATGTCGCGGGCACTGTGCGCCTCAAACTCTATAAAGGCAGTGTTTCGGTGATTGGCCGGAAATCACCAAAGAGCCTCTATTCCATGCAGCATGTGACCTTTGAGGCCGACAGTGTCTATAACCAGAAAGACGCCGAAGGGTTTATCAAGCTGAATGCATTGCGGTTGAGATTACTGGGCGGGCGGAAGTGACGTGATATCGTCACCCGTCTTCATGCCGTCCTGAAGTTCAGCATGACGATTACGGTAGCCCCCTTGAAATTTTAATTTCCTACCATATATGTCGGGCATTCAACTTCAGGAGGTCACGATGCTTGATGCAAAATCACTGCTTTCTAATGTCAACGCCAATGGCCTGGTGGGTAAGCTGCTCGGCGGCATGGCCACAAAGCAATTCGCGGGCGGGCTACTTGCGGGTGGGCTGGCAAGTCAGCTGGTGAGCAAAGACACACTTGAAGGTGCTGCTAAACTTGGTGGTTTGGCGCTGCTCGGCACGCTGGCCTATAAAAGCTATAATGCCTATCAGGCAAATAAAGCTGCCGGCGGATCGGCAAGCGTGGTCGATGCGGTAAAACAAGGCGCAGGCGATATGGTGACGCAAGGCAAGGCGCTGGCCGGAAATTTCAAATCGCTGATTGCGAATGCACAGGCCAGCACGGCTGCCGCTGCGGCTCCGGCGCTTGCGCCCGCGCAGACCAATGAACTGGCGCTGGCGGTAATCCGCGCCATGATCGGCGCAGCTAAGGCCGATGGTAAAGTAGATGCGGAGGAGACCCAGCGTATCCTCGGCCATCTCGAAGGGGGCGGACTTGAGGCGAATGAAAAATCCTTCCTCATGACCGAACTGGCGAACGCGCAGGAAGTACATCAGATTGCCGCCGGCGCAAAAACCCCGGAAGAAGCGGCGGAAGTATATCTGGCTGCCCTGCTCGTATGCGATAACCAGTGCGCTGCCGAGCAGGCTTATCTCAGCCAGCTTGCGACTGCCTTGAAGCTCGAACCAGGCTTTACGCAGGCGCTGCAGGCCGAACTGCTCAAATCCAGAACTGCTCAGGCAGCGTAACGTCGGGTGTCCCTCAGGAAACGTGAGCTTCAGCTTGTGGATAAAAGCCGCTTTTAGGGTTGTATTGGCTGGTTAAGCGGCTACAACGGCCTCTGCTACAAAGATAATCCATAAGCGAGCAAGCCCATGACTCAATCCACCGCTGAAATTCTCCCCATTTCCATCGAAGAGGAAATGCGAAAAAGCTATCTCGATTACGCCATGAGCGTGATCGTCAGCCGCGCAATTCCGGATGTGAGGGACGGCCTCAAGCCCGTGCATCGCCGCATTCTCTACGGCATGCTGGAACTGGGGGTGGAGTGGAACAAGCCCTATAAGAAATCGGCGCGGATCGTCGGGGACGTGATGGGTAAATTCCACCCCCATGGCGACAGCGCGATTTATGACGCGCTGGTGCGTATGGCGCAGCCCTTCAGCATGGGGCTGATGCTGGTGGATGGTCAGGGCAATTTCGGCTCGATGGACGGTGATAACCCGGCGGCGATGCGCTATACCGAGTCGCGCCTGAGCAAAGCCGCCCATGCGCTGCTAGAAGATATTGATAAAGAAACGGTCAATTTCCAGGAAAATTACGACGGCAATGAGCAGGAACCGGTGGTGCTTCCCGCACGTTTTCCTAATCTGCTGGTCAATGGGGGGGCGGGGATTGCAGTCGGTATGGCGACCAACATCCCACCCCACAACTTAGGCGAGGTGATTGATGCGACCTGCGCCATGATTGATAACCCTGAGGTGACGATTGAGGAGCTCGCGGCACTCTGCCCGGGGCCAGATTTTCCGACTGGCGGGATTATTCTCGGGCGCACAGGCGCCTATTCGGCGATGACGACGGGGCGCGGCTCGGTCGTGATGCGTGGGCGGGCGGAAGTGGAAGTCGCTAAAAACGGGCGCGAGAGCATCATCATCACCGAGATTCCCTATCAGGTGAATAAAGCGCGGATGATTGAGCGCATGGCCGAACTGGTTAAGGAAAAGAAAATCGAAGGGATTTCTGACTTACGCGATGAGTCCGACAAATCCGGCGTGCGCGTGGTCGTTGAGGTGAAGAAAGACGCCGTGGCGGACGTGGTATTGAACCAGCTTTATAGTTTCACCCCGCTCCAGACGAGCTTCGGCGTCAATATGCTGGCGCTTAATGGTGGGCGCCCGGAACTGCTCAATATCCAGCGTGTACTCAAAGCCTTCATCGAATTCCGCGAGCAGGTGATTTCGCGCCGTACCCAGTTCCTTCTCACTAAGGCGCGTGATCGCGCCCACGTGCTGATTGGTCTTGCGATTGCGGTGGCCAATATTGACGAGGTGATTGCCGTCATCCGTGCGGCGAAAGACCCGAATGTAGCTAAGGAAGAACTGATGCGCCGCAGTTGGAAAGCGGCGGATGTGGTGGCATTGCTGGCCTTGGTTGAAGATTCTGGCAACGTGCTTGAGGCCGATAAAATCCGCTTCACCGAAGCACAGGCTAAAGCGATTCTGGAATTGCGTCTGCAGCGCCTGACCGGGCTGGAACAGGAGAAAATCGACAGCGAACTGAAAGAACTCGCGGGCGAGATTTCGGAATTCCTGAGCATTCTTGCCAGCCGCGAAAAACTCTATGCCTTGATGCGGCAGGAACTGGTGGAAGTGAAAAATGAATTTGCCGTGCCGCGCCGCACTGCGATTGAGGATTCCGAATTTGAGGTGGATATTGAATCGCTGATTCAACGCGAGGAAATGGTGGTGATGGTCACGGCCGGTGGCTACATCAAACGCGTGCCACTCGCGACCTACAGGGCGCAGAAGCGCGGCGGCAAAGGCCGCAGCGGTATTGACCTGCGCGAGGAAGACGCAACGACCGAGCTGTTCGTGGCCTCAACCCATGCGCCAGTGTTGTTTTTCTCCTCGACCGGAAAAGTCTATAAACTTAAGGTATATCGCCTTCCGCTTTCCGCGCCGCAGGCGCGGGGTAAGGCGCTCGTCAATATTTTCCCGCTGGCAACGGGTGAGACCATCACCAATTTCATGCCCCTGCCGGAAGATGAATCCACATGGGACAAGCTGCATATTTTCTTCGCCACTGCGGCGGGCAATGTGCGCCGCAACGATCTGTCGGATTTCCGCAGCGTGATGAGCAACGGCAAAATCGCCATCAAGCTGGAGGAAGGCGACGCGCTTGTTGCCGTGCGCTCCTGCTCGGAGGAGGATCATGTGCTGCTCTGCTCGAAAGAAGGCAAGGCCGTGCGTTTCCCGGTCACGGCCGTGCGCGTGTTCAAATCCCGCACGTCGGACGGGGTGCGCGGCATGCGCCTTGGCGAAAGCGACCGCGTGGTATCCATGACGATTCTGCACGGTATCCGCGCCAATGCGGACGAGCGCGAGCAATATCTGAAAGTGGCCTCTGCTCGCAGGCGTGCCGCCGGTCAGCAGGAGGACGAGGGCGAGGCGATTGATCTTTCAAATGTGACCTTGAGTGAAACTCAGATAGCCGAGATGTCAAAAGCTGAGGAAATGATCCTCACCATTACCGAGAACGGCTATGGCAAACGCACCAGCGCTTTTGAATACCGCGTGACGGACCGCGGTGGCTCGGGCGTTACCGCTATGGGGATAACCAAAAAGAACGGCGCGATAGTGATGAGTTTCCCAGTGAGTGAAGGTGATCAGATCATGCTCATGACTAACAAGGGCACGCTCATCCGCACCAATGTCCGGGATATCCGCATCTGCGGGCGTACGTCACAGGGCGTGATTGTTTTCCGCACCGACGGTAAGGAGCAGGTGATCTCCGCCGTGCGTATCCGAGAGGAAGACGCGGTGGTG
>JAJTIB010000032.1 GCA_021300075.1 Rickettsiales bacterium | reverse complement strand
GTAAGGGAAGGACAGGGTACAGGCTGGGTTCGCTCATAAAAAATCCGGGGTTTAGTGAAAGGAATCAGGTATGCAGACACCGCTTACATGGGAAGCGGTCGAGAATGTATATAGTGCTCATTCTATGCCATTCACAGGGGATGGCAAGAAAGAATCAAAACCAGATGCTAAGATGCCTTGAGCCGTGAGCTTGGAGTTTTTAGCTTTACGAAGCAAGAGGAAAGCGCGTGCAAAAGCACAGGCAAGGCTAAAACCTCACGGCTCATGGCTCGGGGCTTAAAACTAACTCACACTCTTCTTGCCGGATGAGGGCGCTTTTTTGCCGCCGTCATGAACGATGACGGGCGGGGCTTTGCCGGTGACGACGTCGCCATTGATGACGACTTCGGAAATATCCTCGCTGCCTGGCACATCATACATCAAATCAAGCAGCAATTCTTCCATGATAGCGCGCAGACCCCGCGCACCAGTCTTGCGGGCGATAGCTTTTTTAGCGATCGCCGTCAGCGCGTCATCGGTAAATTTGATGGCGACATGTTCCATCTCGAACATTTTCTTATACTGCTTGATGAGCGCATTCTTCGGCTCGGTGAGGATGTTGATGAGCGCCGCCTCGTCGAGATCATCGAGTGTGGCAATCACAGGCAGGCGGCCAATAAACTCGGGAATGAGGCCGAATTTCAATAAATCCTCGGGCTCCAGCATTTTGAACATTTCGCCGGGCTTCACTTCGTCCGTATTCCTCACATCCGCCCCGAAGCCAATCGAGGAGCCTTTCTGACGGCGGGCGATGATTTTCTCGATACCCGAAAAAGCGCCGCCGCAGATAAAGAGGATATTCGAGGTATCAACCTGGAGAAATTCCTGCTGCGGATGTTTGCGCCCGCCCTGCGGCGGCACGCTTGCGACCGTGCCTTCCATGATTTTAAGGAGCGCCTGTTGCACGCCCTCGCCCGAGACGTCACGTGTGATCGATGGGTTTTCTGACTTGCGCGAAATTTTATCGACCTCGTCGATATAGACGATGCCTTTTTGCGCGCGCTCGACGTTATAATCCGCCGCCTGCAGGAGGCGCAGGATGATATTTTCGACGTCCTCGCCCACATAGCCGGCCTCGGTCAGCGTCGTCGCATCCGCCATCGTGAAGGGCACATCCAGAATCCGCGCCAGCGTCTGCGCGAGCAAGGTTTTACCCGACCCCGTGGGGCCAACCAGCAGGATATTCGATTTTGCAATCTCGATCTCGTTGGATTTCTCCATGATCGCGACGCGTTTGTAATGGTTATGCACCGCCACAGAGAGAACTTTCTTGGCGCGTTCCTGACCAATCACATAATCATCAAGCACCTTGCGGATCTGCTGCGGGCTTGCAACTTCTTCGGTGCTCTCGGCGGTAACGGTCGATTTATCCGCCGTGCGGATAATATCAACGCAAAGCTCCACGCACTCGTCACAGATAAACACAGTGGGGCCCGCAATCAGCTTGCGTACCTCATGCTCGCTCTTACCGCAGAAGGAGCAATAACGTGTCGTTTTGGAATCGCGTGGTTTACTCATCTTGTTACCCTAACCTGATGGTAGTTATAACTATAGTACACAGAAAAAAGTTAATAAATCGTCGCCTTGCAGCGCACACCTGCTAACACCATGTATCTTAAAAGCAATTCCCGACCTATTTCTTCTTTTTCTCGGCTTCCGCGCGGGATGCGACAATATCGTCAATCAGGCCGAATTTCTTGGAATCTTCAGCGCTCATGAAGTTATCGCGGTCCATCGCCTTTTCAATCACCGGCAATTTCTGGCCGGTATGTTTCACATACATATCATTGAGTTTGCGGCGCAGGGTGAGAATTTCCTGTGCGTGAATCTCAATGTCGGACGCCTGCCCGCGAAACCCACCCGAGGGCTGGTGAATCATCACCCGCGCATTTGGCGTGGCAAAGCGCAAACCAGGAGCACCGGCGGTCAAGAGCAGCGACCCCATCGAGCAGGCCTGACCGATACAGAGCGTGCCAACATTCGGTTTGATATATTGCATTGTATCGTAAATCGAGAGGCCAGCCGTGACCACACCGCCGGGCGAGTTGATGTACATCGAAATGTCCTTGTCAGGATTTTCCGACTCCAGGAAGAGGAGCTGCGCGACAATAAGCGTCGCCATATGATCTTCGACTTCGCCAACCACAAACACGATACGCTCTTTGAGCAGGCGAGAATAAATATCATAGGCACGCTCGCCGCGACTGGTCTGTTCGACCACCATCGGCACGAGACTGGCGCGCGCGCCGTCCAACCCACTGAGTGTTTCGTGGTAACTGTCGAGCATATCGGATTTGGTGAAGGTCATGAGAAATTCTCCGTGGATGATAGTGTGAACCCTGACAGGTCAAAAATGCGAGGTCAAGATGAGGTGAAAGAGAAATGGGGCGCATTCACATCACAATCAATCGGGGTGCGCCTTTTTTGTCACCGTTATGGGGAGGGAGGTTTCAGGGTTCAGGGTGCAGGGTTCTCAACAAACCTCCCCCGCTGACGGGGAATACTACCTCTCCCACCGGAAGAGGTCGGCGAGTGTAACGAGCCGGGTGAGGGCTTCTTACCCCGCCGCCCGCAAGCCCTCACCCGAAATCATGAAGGATGATTTCGACCTCTCCCGTTGGGAGAGGTATTCTTCGGGCTTCGCTTCTTCTGACCACTGACCACTGGCCACTGGCCACCGCTACCACTACTTCTTCTTCGCCGGTTTCTTTTCGGACTTTTCGGACTTTTCGGATTTCTCTTCCTTCTTCGCCGATTTTTTCGGCTTGGAATCCGCAGCCGCTTCCTCGTCCTCTTCGCCGGCGAGTAATTCTTCCATCGTGATCTTCTTCTCGCTGCGCTTCACTTTGGTCAGCACCCAATCCACTGCTTTTTCTTCAAGTATAGGGCCGCGCAACTCATCCACCTGCTGGGGATTCTTGCGATAAAACTCCAGAACCTTATCTTCCTGACCAGGAAACTGCCGCGCCTGCTGCATGACGGCAGCAGAAACCTCCTCACGGGTGATTTGCAGTTTCTGCTCACGGCCGATTTCGGAAAGGATGATTCCCAAACGCACTCGGCGCTCAGCAATTGCCTCATACTCCTTTCGCAGCGCCTCTTCTGACTTGTCCTGAAGCGTCTGGTCGCCGCGCTGTTTCGCTTCCTGAATCTGCTTCCAGATCGTCTCAAACTCGCCTTTGACCATGCGCGAGGGGACGTCAAACTTCACTTTGGCATCGAGGATATCAAACAGCTGCTTTTTGGAGCGCTCACGAATCGCGCGCGCTAGCTCCTGCGCCATCTGCTCGGCAACGGCTTTTTTAAGTGCGCTCATATCGTCAAAGCCGAGCGAGCTGGCAAGTTTCTCATCTACTTCGGGGACATGCACGCGGTGCACTTCATGTACACTCACGTCAAATACCGCGTCTTTTCCGGCCAGTGCTTCGCTGTGATAATCTTTTGGGAAAGCAACTTTTACCGCCACTTCGTCGCCAGGCTTCGCGCCGACCAATTGCTCCTCAAAACCCGGAATAAACTGGCCGGAACCAAGCTCCAGCATATGGCCTTTGGCAGTGCCGCCACTGAAAGCCTCGCCGTCGATCTTGCCGACGAAATCAATCTTCACGACCGATCCGAGCTTGGCCGCACCTTCTTCTTTATGCAGATGACGGCGGGTCTGGGCCAATCGCTCCAGACTTTCGACCACCCTGGCATCCGGCACTTCACAGACATATTCATCGATTGTGAATTTCTCATAAGCAATCGCCGGCACTTCGGGGATGACTTCAAGGTCCATATCAAACTGCAGGTCGCCACCTTCTTTGAATTCGGTGATTTTGATCTCGGGCTGCATAGCCGGACGCAGCTTGTTTTCGGCAATCACCTCACGTGAAGCCTTGTTGACCGCATGCTGCAGCACCTCGCCCATCACGTCTTTGGCGAAGCGTTGCTTCAAGACGGACATGGGGATTTTGCCGGGGCGGAAACCCGGGATTTTAGCGCGCTCGCCGTAGGATTTCAGCTCGCTTTCCATCTGCTGTTCGAGCGCGCTCGCGGGTACGGTGACGCTGTAACTGTAAGACAATCCCTTATGTGCTTTGGCTTTCACTTCCATAAATTCCTCGGTTGCTATGGGTCAGGCGCGCTAAAAAGCACAAGAATCCGCTCCCAGCAAGCGAAAAACCTTGCCTTCGCTCTGGCAGATGGCATAGCAGTGGCTGGGATGCGGGTGTGGCGGAATTGGCAGACGCACCAGGTTTAGGTCCTGGCGCCGCGAGGCGTGGGGGTTCAAGTCCCTCCACCCGCACCACGCTTCGCCCTTACGGGCTACGCGTGGCGCTGCCGTCCGGCATAGCTCGCTTGGCGAGCGAAGACGTGGCAACCATGCGTAGAACGTTAGGCCGAAGCAGTGCCCTGCGTAGCCTTAGGCGAAGCACGGGCTAAGGCTGGGCTGGGAATTAAGAGCCTCGGGGATATGCGTCATGGCTGTCACGCCGCAGTTGCGTAAACAATCTAAGTGGATTAAAACAACGCCATGAAAAAGATTTTTCTGTATATTCTGGCGATTGGATTTTTCGCGCTACTGATTTTCACCAACCTGCCCTACCAGTGGCTGACCCAGCGCACGATTGAGAACGTGTTTATCAAAGACAAACAGGTCTCAACCGAAAGCGATAAAACCACAAGCAAGGTCACGAGCACCTATCTGATTTATACCGATCACGGCGTGTTGAGAAATGACGACGCCTTTTGGTTCATGAAATTCAACAGCAGCGATTTTTACGGCAACCTCGATATTGGCCACTATTACGATCTCAAAGTCTATGGCTGGCGGATTCCTATTTTCACCATGTACCCCAACATCGTGCGGATGAAACAAGTGCCTAAACCCACCGCTGAATCCCAAGCCCTCACTTCGCCCGCGCCTGAACATCCAGCACCAGCAGCTTCAGCACCGCGCGCGCCATAAGGTGAATAACTTGCCATGCCGCGGAATAGCAATTACAGTCGTTGGCAATCTCACCTGTTTCGTTGTTGCGGGGCGACTTGTCCCCAGAAACTTAAGTAAAAGGGTAAGCCAGCCAATCCAGT
>JAJTIB010000187.1 GCA_021300075.1 Rickettsiales bacterium | reverse complement strand
TGTGCTGGATAAAGAAAAAGGCCCCATGGTGCTTGAAGCCAATGCCCGCCCGGGTATTGCCATTCAGATCGCTAACCGGTGCGGTTTACTTAGTCGCACAGAGCGGGTGGATGCGGTCGATGTCAGCACCTTCAACCTGCGTCAACGCGTTGATTTTGCTATGAATGCTTACAAGTAGCCCAAGCTTTAAGGCGGGCGGCTAAATTAACCTTAAATTAGTAAAACCTTAACGTAACTGTAACATTTACGTGTTAAATTCACGGGGTAATGACGGGACTAAGTTTCCCATCACCATTGGTATTTTCAGGAGCAGAACATGAGCAACGCCACACCAGTCAATCCAACTAAAGGCTGGAAACCCCGTCAATCGGAGCCGCTAGCGGGAGGCGGCATACGCTATGAAACGATTGATGCAAATATCCGCGCCTATGTGCGGGCGCAAAAACTTACACCACAAGAACGCCTAGATCGCGCCAATCAATTGATTGGCGATCTAACAGCGAAAAATTTTTTTAGTGGTAATCCGAGCGAGAAAACTAAACTTGAAGCCGCGCTCAAGGATGGTGTGAGCGAAAGTGAACTGACGCAGATTACCAAAGTTTGGTTCATCAAGGTCAATAACATCAAAGACCTGAATGGTCGCAATTGCGATGGCGAAACCGTGCCCTATTCCAGCGCGCTGATTCGCAGTGACAGAACCTACAAGTTGCCCCAAAACATTCTCAACAAACCCTTTCAACCTGTCTGGACAGAACTGCCCTGCCCTAGGGGAGGATGTGTGCCAGAGGTTGCTATCGTGGCCGCACCGGTGGTACTCCAACCGGAAACCTTGACGAGAATTGTCGAAACGCAGGTCCAGGTCCCGCAGTGGATTCCAGCTCAGGGCACGCGCATGGGTTTTGAGGGGGCAATCGGTGATGCGATCGTGACGTTTGCCACCCCGCCTGAGCGCGCGGCGGCTCAGGGCGCCATGCGTCAAGGCTTTCGCAGCGATGCCTCGCAGGGACGGCGCATCGATGGGTCCGTTAATGTTTCTCCTAGGGCGGATCAAACAGGTACTTTCAGCCGTGAAGGTGAAACCACCCCGCGTCGTCAGGTGACCTCCGACACGCGTATATTAGAGCGCGAATCCAGGCGCTATGTTGAGGTGACGGTTGATTATCAAAACGGTAAACCGGTGCTGATTCCCGGTCAGGCAAACCGTTTTAAAATGGAACTGACCCCGAGCATTAGTCGCGACGAAGATGGCCGGCAGGTAATTCGTGTGGGCGGTGGTGCGGTGATCTCGGAAACGGCGGCGCTCAACCCTTGGGCTAAAAATTATTTCAAGGATGAACGCACGGGCTATACCCGTTTTGAAAAGGATCAATATCTCTCCACGGAAGGCGGGGTGCGCGCCTTTACTCATTATCAGGGTATTACCCAGATTCTTAATGGTATTCCCGCGCATGAGAAAAGCGGCACTCCGGCTTTTGCAGGGCTATTCGAGCAATATGCAAAAGCGGATCCAGCGGCAAAACCGGTTATTGCCGGGCAGATTCTAAATCTTCACGCCCATCTTGCTGCCAATCCGGATGTGCGCTCGCTGCATCAGCGTTTTGCTGGAATGAGCGGCGTGGAAATCGGCAAATATGTCGATGGGGTATTGCTGGATGGCAAGAATGGACCTTTTAAAGATTTACCCGAAGATCAATTGACTGCGCTGCGCGGAAAATTTGGCTCGCAGGTGATTCCTTACGCGAACCCTCAAGCCATCACCGCGCTGATAAGAGAAAAAGTTGTTGCGGGCGAAGACCCGCTCCAGCCGCTCCATCAATTCCGCGCTGGTCTTGATTATGTGCAAGACGGTGTGGGCGGCAAGCTCGGGGCTACGACGGATGAGGATAAAAAATCCCGTACCGAGCAATATTTTACCGATATGCGTCAGCGCGTCTATGCGGCGGTGACGGTTGCGCCGGGGCCGGAAGAATACCGCCTTGCTCAGGGTGTCTATGACCAGAAACTGCAACAGACGCAGGTGGATCAATTTCAAGGTCGCGGTGGGGTAAGCCGCCAAATGATTGGTAGTTTCACGACGCCTCAGGGTGCGAAGAAATTGCTCGATGCCATGGCCGAAGACCCGCGCGTGGCGCAGGCCTTCGCCAGCAGTGTATTCCTGGCAACGAAAGCCCCCAACCATGCCAGCACACTTGGATTCGCTACGGCGGGCAGCGCGTTTGGCGACTTCTTCCGCCGCGCCGATGCAAATGATGTGGACAAGATTACCAGCGCCCGCCAGTTCGCTGGCGAACTGACCAAAGCCTTCACCGCTTTTCATGGGGAAGATGCTGAGGCCACGAAAAAAGCCGAAGCTATGCTGGCATATCAGAACCCTAACGCCGGACTGCGCGGTGCGGGGGACTGGGCGCTGCGTACCACGACGATTGGTCTTGCGAGCCTCAATGACCCCAACCAGACGCGGGCGCTGGGCGAGCATTTTCAGGCCTTTGCCGGCGAAGTGTCTGCGGCGGCCAAGAGTAATCCTAACGACCCGAGGGTGGTGCGCGCACTGGCATTTATTCAACGCGTAGCCAGAGGTGCTGAGCAGGCTGAGCGCGGCGATGTAGCGCATATGCTGCTCAGCCCGCTGACGGACGCGCAGCTTTACGCCACCTATCAGAATAATGTTCCGCAAGCCGTGACTGATTTACGCCAAACTATTGCAGGCGCAACAGGAATGAACGAGAGTCAACTTACTCAGAATCTGCGAGTGGTGGAGCATATCAATCGTGGCTCGATTGCGCCGGAGATAGAACGTGGCTATGAACGCCGCGTCGCCGTGACGGGGGTTCAGCCAGTGCAAACGGCGACTACCCTGCAGGGCGCCCCCTCCACATCCGATGCGTTGCGAGTGACGCAGGAACTGCTTTCGGGCAATCAAGTGATTGCTACCTTGCCCGAAAGCAGCGCAAGAACCCCGCAAGCCATTGTTCGTGATCTCGAGCCAAAGAGGCTGTTACAGGGCGTGGCACTGGATGGTGGGATTGCTAAATACGCCATTCATGAACTGGCGCAGGATAGGGGCAATCGCGCGGAATTGCTGACGGTGATGCA
>JAJTIB010000124.1 GCA_021300075.1 Rickettsiales bacterium | reverse complement strand
GCCGCCTCGCGCGGAATATATTCCTGACATTTGGCTTCGATCACGGCGGTGAAAAGCTTGTTCTTATCCGCAAACCGGTCGTACAGGGTCTGTTTGGAAATCCGCGCGGCTCTAGCGATGTGATCCATACGCGTCTGGGTGAAGCCCTGTTCCATGAACAGGCAGGTTGCCGCGTCCAGAATCTGGTCGCGCTTTTTCGTATCTACCGGCCGCCCGCGCCGGGGAGGGAGTTTTTTTGCAGAACGTGCCATTATAGTACTTGACGGTTCGTTAATTTCTATTTACTGTACACCAGAGTTTGATAAATAGCAATGTGCAAATAATAATGCACCCAAAATACTCCAATTTTTCGAGGGCGAAATGAGCAAAAAACCAATCAATTTTCGCAATCAGTGGGCGCTGGTTACCGGGGCATCTTCCGGTATTGGCGAGGTTTTTGCCAGACAGCTGGCGGCGGAAGGAATGCACCTGATTCTCGTGGCGCGGCGTCAGGAAAGGCTAGAGGCGCTGGCAAAAAAACTTTCCGACGCGTATGGGGTTCATACCCTCGTCCTGCCCACGGATTTAAGCGCGCCGGATGCGCCGCGCCAGCTTTACCACCGCGTGATGGCGCAAGGGCACAAGGTAACATTGCTCGTCAATAACGCGGGCATCGGTTCTTATGGTTTGTTTCATGAGCTACCTGCCGATTCGGTGGCGGCCAGCCTGCAACTGAATATTCACGCCCTCACCCTGCTCACCCATTATTTCCTGCCGGGCATGCTGGCTGCTGGCGGCGGTGCGGTCATTAACATCGCTAGCACCGCGGCGTTCCAGCCTGTGCCATATATGGCAAGCTACGCCGCTACCAAGGCCTATGTCCTGTCTTTCACCGAAGCACTGTGGTCGGAATATCGCGGGAAAAACATTCGCTTTCTTGCTGTGTGCCCGGGCGTGACGGCGACCGAGTTTTTTGTCGGCACCTCATCCACCTCTTCTTTTGCCGGTGCTCCCTCGCCCTCTTCCAAGGCACTTGCCATCGACACGCCCGAGCGCGTGGTGACCGAGGCTATGCGTGCGCTCACGCGTGATAAGATGACTGTGATTACTGGCCACTGGTCAAACTGGCTGTTGACCCAGACAAATCGCCTCAGCCCGCGCAAGATGACAAGCCTGATTAGCGAGAAAATCATGCGCGCGACGTTTGAGAAAAAAAAGGAAACGTAACGCCATGCGCCGCATCGCCCTCAAAATGCTGCTTGGTGACCGGGCGAAATATCTTGGCCTCGTATTTGGCGTGACCTTTGCCACACTTCTCATGGCGCAGCAGGTCTCGATTTTCATTGGCCTCATGGCGCGTACGGCGAGCGCGATTTACAGCGTCTCCGAGGCCGATATCTGGGTGATGGATACGCGCGTGCGCTATATCGAAGAAGTGGAGCCGATGCGGGACGTGGAATTGACGAATGTGCGTTCCGTGCCCGGCGTGGCATGGGCGGTGCCGTTTTATAAGGGGCTGGCCACCATTCGCATGCGCGACGGGCTGACCCAGCAGGTGCAACTGATTGGGGTGGATGATGTGACGCTGGTCGGCATCTGCCCGCAGATGGTGCAGGGCGAGCTTACCGCCATTCAACGCCCCCAAACCGCCATGATGGATCAGAACGGGTTTTATTTCACCTGGCCGGGCGAAAAACCGCATCTGGGTAAGGAGATTGAACTTAATGATCACCGCTTGAAGATCGAGGCTATCTGCGAAGTGATGCCGACTTTTTTCACCTTCCCCATTCTTTATGTTTCTTACAACACGGCGCTCGAGGTGACACCGCCTACGCGCAACAAGCTGCCCTTCGTGCTGGTAAAAGCCGCACCCGGAGAGGATGTGCATGCGCTTACCGCCCGCATTCACGAGCAAACGGGACTACAGGCGCTGACGCAGGAGGAATTCGCCTGGCGCAGCATCAATTACATTCTTGAACGCACCGGTATTCCGATCAATTTCGGCATTACGGTATTCTTAGGCATTTTAATCGGCGGGGCAATTACCGCGCAGACTTTCTATATTTTCGTGATTGAAAACCTCAAGCAATTTGCCGCCATGAAAGCGATTGGCGTCACCAACCGCCAGCTTATGGCCATGGTATTCACGCAGGCGGCTGTGGTGGCCAGTATCGGCTTTGGGCTTGGCATTGGTATTACGGCACTGTTTTTCAAACTTACCGCTAATGCCCCCGCCCTCAAGGGTTTTGTGCTGCACATGGAAGTGGTGCTGGGTACGGCAGGGATCATCGCCCTCATTACTATTTTTTCTATTTTATTCAGCCTGCGCCGGGTCTTCACGCTTGACCCTGCCATTGTGTTCAGAGGCTAGTCATGACCCTCGCTCTCAAAGCCACAGGCATCAGCAAAGATTTCCCGGTGGGAGATGAATCGGTGCGGGTGCTCTTTGATGTAGCGGTTGATATTCGCTTAAAAGAACTCACCATGCTGGTTGGGCCTTCGGGCTGCGGAAAGACAACACTCATCTCCATTCTTTCAGGCATTCTGAGTGCAAGTGCCGGCGATATCTGGGTGATGGGCAAGCATCTGACGACCATGCGCGACCGCGAGAAAGTCCTGCTGCGCCGGCACAAAATCGGGTTTGTGTTTCAGCAGTTCAACCTGCTGCCCGCGCTTACGGCGGCAGAAAATGCGGCGATTCCACTGGTGGCCGACGGAATGGAAATGGCCAAGGCCACCGCACGCGCCCGCCATATTCTTGAAGATCTGGGCATGAAAGGTCAGACGGAGAAACTACCGCGCCAGCTTTCCGGCGGGCAGCAGCAGCGCATCGCCATTGCCCGGGCGCTGGTACATAATCCGAGCCTGATTATCTGCGACGAGCCAACCGCCTCGCTTGATGCCAAAACCGGCAAAGGCGTGATCGAAATTCTGCGGGCGGTCGCGAATGATCATCAGCGCGCAGTGCTTGTCGTCACCCATGATCCGCGGATTTACCACTTCGCCGACCGGATTTTGGAAATGAGCGACGGGCGCATAATCGGCGATTTTTTACCTAAGGAATTTATTCATAAGGAATAAAGGTGGGAGAGTTCTATGTCTGGTTTGCTGGCTAAAACAAGAGGCTATAAATTACCGCTCTTGGCGGTGATTGCGGGTGTATTTGCGGTGGTGAGCGTGCTCTCCCGGTCAGCCACACCTGCGCGTGAGCCGCTGGTTACGCCGCCCAAGGGCGCATTTACCGCAAACGTGGCCGGCATCGGCGTGGTGGAGCCAAAAAGTGAAATCATTGCAATCGGCACTGAAATTTCCGGCGTGGTGCGCGAAGTACAGGTAACAGTCGGGCAGCAGGTACGGCGCGGCGATGCGCTTTTCACCCTCGACACGCGCGATATCGACGCGCAGATTGCGACGCTTGAGGCCAG
>JAJTIB010000100.1 GCA_021300075.1 Rickettsiales bacterium | reverse complement strand
GGAACTCGAAGATCTTGGCTATAACCTCGCCATTCATGGCCAGAAAACCTTTAATGGCGTGGCCATCTGCTCGAAATATCCGCTGGACGATATCATATGCGAATTACCCGGCGACGAAAGCGACAGCGCCGCCCGCTATATCGAAGCAGTGGTGAGCCTCAAAGGTGCGGCACTGCGCGTGGCCTCGGTCTATGTGCCGAATGGGCAGGAAGTCGGCAGTGATAAATTTGCCTACAAACTTTCTTTTCTGGAGCGGCTTTCCGCGCTTTGGGCACAGCATCTTCGGCATCATGAAATCGCGGTGCTGGGCGGCGATTTCAACGTCGCCCCCTACCCTGTTGACGTGTATGACCCCGAGAAACTCGATGGCTCGGTCTGTTACCACCCCGAAGAGCGTCAGCGTCTGCGGGCGCTTTTGCATCTGGGAATGGTGGACGCCTTTCGCCAGCTTCATCCGCAGATGCAAAAATTCAGCTGGTGGGATTATCGCGGCGGAAGCTACCCGCGCGGGCACGGCATGCGGATTGATCACCTGCTGCTTTCACCCGAAGCGGCGGATTGCCTTGTGCGTGCAAGCATTGATGAAAATCCGCGCGGCGAAGAAAAACCGTCTGACCATGCACCCGTCATCGCCACCTTAAAATTCTGACTTATTGGCGTAAGGCAGGGCACTGGGCTTAGCGGAATTGGCAACATCAGATTTAATCGACTTCGCGGTGGCAGACTCAGCCGCATCCGCCTCGACCGCCGAACGCGCAGCGGCGCGAGTGGGCGAAAGCGCGAAGGGCGGCTTCGTTATCGGCAGTACTTTATTGCGACCTGAATTTTTCGCTTCGTAAAGAGCATGATCTGCGCGCTGAAGTAGTTTTTCGGGCGTATCGTCTGGCTGAATCGTCGCGTGGCCGATACTGACGGTCTTATAAATCTCCCCCACTGGATGGGACACTTTGAACGGCGTGGATTCCACTTGTTTTCTGAGACGCTCCGCCCCTTCATAGGCACGCGCTGCGTCCGTTTCGGGCATGAGAATCACGAACTCTTCACCGCCATAGCGTGCGGCCAGATCCGCCGACCGAATTGAACCGACAATAATGCCGGCCAACGTTACCAATACTTCGTCACCCACCGGATGGCCGTACGTGTCATTCACCTGCTTGAAATGATCCATGTCCATAATCACCAGCGACAGATTGCGGTTGGTCTCGCGCGCCTGACGCACCAGGTTTTTCAGGTGGGTATCCAGATAATGGCGGTTATAGAGCTTGGTCAACCCGTCGATCGCCGCCATTGAAACGCTTTCCTGATAATTAGATTTCAGCGCTTCCTGGTATTTCTTACGGCGGATTTGAGTTTTCACCCGCGCGAACATCTCGTTGTAATCAATCGGGCTCAGAAGATAATCATTGACCCCAAGCTCCAGTCCTTTCAGCATGGCGGATTGTTCTTCCTCGTCTACCATCATGATGATGGGCACGTGGCGCACCGTTTCTATCGCCTTGAACTGCGTGGCAAGCCGAAGCCCATCCATATCGGCCAGCGACATGGATATAAGAATCAGATCAAGACCATTACCCGACTTTGCCACTTCCACGGCGGCTTTATAATCAGCGAATCCCTGCACCTGATAACCTGCGGATTTGAGCTTTTCTTGTGTGCGCTTCGATTGCACCGCATCGTCGTCAATCACCATGACATATGCGCCCTTCACCTCCATTTCGGGGTTAAACGCATCGCCACTCATTCCCAGCTGCGCGCCGGATTTACCACGCAAACGCAGCTCATCAATCAACACTTTAATACGTACCAGCGAGCGCACCCGCGCAAACAATGCCATATCATTGATAGGCTTGATGATAAAATCATCTGCCCCGGATTCCAACCCTTGTACGCGGTCGGACGGCTCGGAAAGCGCAGTGACCATCACCACGGGAATATGCGAAATTTCGGGGTCCTTTTTCATCTGCCGGCAGGCTTCAAACCCATCCATCCCCGGCATCATCACGTCAAGCAGTATTAGATCCGGCTTCTTCTCGCGCGCCTGCTGCAGGGCCTCGTACCCGTCTTTGGCGGTGATAACATTATAGTATTCATGGGTTAGCTTGGCTTCGAGTAGCTTTACGTTCGCCGGCACGTCGTCCACCACTAGAATCAAACCTGTCATTGGCTACTCCGCAATTACTGGCAATAAGAAGCGCCGAATAGTGGCAAGGAACTGATCAATGGCAATCGGTTTAGAAAGATAGGCCTCGCAACCGGCCTGAAGAATTTTTTCCTCATCGTCCTTCATCGCAAAGGCGGTGACCGCAATCACCGGAATATGGCGCAAGCTCTGGTCAGCCTTAATTTTACGAGTGATGTCAAGGCCGGATATTTCCGGCAATTGAATATCCATCAGAATGAGATCGGGCATCATGCTGCGGGTGAGCGCTATAGCCTCCAGCCCCTCGCGGGTTTCGACGGTTTCGAAACCATTGGCCGCAAGCAGATCCCGGAAGAGCTTGAGATTGAGATCGTTATCTTCGACGATGAGAATGCGCTGCGCCATGGCTCACACTATAAAGGCCATAAACTTGTTTTTCCAGTGCTTTTGTAGGTCTCTCTCAATCTCTACCGGTTCAACCGCGTATCGATGAGATATTGCACAATCTCCGGATCCAGCAGGGTTGAAGTATCGCCGAGATTGTCAAACTGATTCTCGGCGATTTTACGCAGGATACGACGCATAATTTTGCCCGATCGCGTTTTTGGCAGACCGGGCGTTACATGGATGAAGTCGGGCACGGCAATAGGCCCCACAGTGCCGCG
>JAJTIB010000059.1 GCA_021300075.1 Rickettsiales bacterium | reverse complement strand
GGGAGGATGAGGTAGGCGACGAAGCCCCTGCAACTTCAGACCCCGAATCAGGCTGGCCGAATATGAATGATTTGGAAGGTGCGATGGAGTCGGAAGGGAGCCAATGAGTTTCGACAAATTCCATGATGAATGCGGGGTGTTCGGGATTTTTGGCTCAAGCGACGCTGCCGCCCATACCGCCCTCGGCCTGCATGCCCTGCAGCATCGCGGGCAAGAGGCGGCAGGTATTTTGACCTGCAACAATGGCGCTTTCAGTCATCACCGCGCCCTTGGCCTGGTGGGGGATAATTTCAACGCCGCATCCGTCATTGCTAAACTCCAGGGCGACCGCGCCATTGGCCATAACCGCTATTCCACCACTGGCGAAACCTGGCTCAGGAATGTTCAGCCCTTTTTTGCGGAGCTGGCCATAGGCGGGTTTGGTGTGGCGCATAATGGCAATCTCACCAATGCGCTGACCCTCAAGAAAGAACTCATAAGCCGTGGCTCGCTGTTTCAATCAACAAGCGATACCGAGGTCATCGTCCATCTGGTCGCACTCGCCCATGGCGTGACCGCCGAGGACCGCATCATCGAGGCGCTGAAACAAGTTGAGGGCGCCTATTCGCTGGTGATGCTCACCAAAGACACGCTCATCGGCGCGCGCGACCCTTACGGCGTGCGGCCGCTCATTCTTGGGCGCTTGGGGGATGCGTTTATTCTGACCTCCGAAACCTGTGCGCTTGATATCATCGGTGCACGTTACGAGCGCGATATTGCACCCGGCGAGGTAATCATCATTCGAGAAACTGGTATTGAGAGCCTGTTTCCCTTCACGCCGCAGGCGCAGCGTTTCTGCATCTTTGAATATGTCTATTTCGCCCGCCCCGACAGTCTGCTTGAGCATAAAAACGTCTATCTCATGCGAAAATATATTGGCGCTGAACTTGCCAAAGAAAAACATGTGAAGGCGGACCTGGTAATTCCCGTCCCCGACTCGGGCGTACCCTCGGCACTGGGCTATTCCGAAGCCTCGGGTATCCCGTTTGACCTCGGCATCATCCGCAACCACTATGTTGGTCGTACCTTCATTGAGCCGACCGATCAGGTGCGGAACTTAGGCGTCAAACTCAAGCACAACCCCAACACCTCCATCATCGCCGGCAAGCGCATCGTGCTGGTCGATGACTCGATAGTACGGGGCACGACCAGCAAGAAAATCGTCGCCATGCTGCGCGATGCGGGCGCGCGCGAAGTGCATATGCGGATTGCAAGTCCCCCCACCACCCATTCCTGTTTTTATGGGGTGGACACGCCCGAACGTTCTGAGCTCATGGCCGCCAACCATACGGTTGAGGAAATGGCCGCGCTGATTGGCGTTGATTCATTGGCTTTTCTCTCAATTGATGGCCTCTACCGCGCGGTGGGAGAACTGGGCCGTGACCCGAACGCACCGCAATATTGCGACGCCTGTTTCACCGGCAGCTACCCGATTACGCTCACCGACGCCGATCATGGCATGCACGGTAAACAGCCGGATCTTTTTGTGCGGGACAGTGCATGAACGCCCTCACTGGCAAAATTGCCCTTATCACCGGCGCTTCGCGCGGCATTGGTGCTGCATTGGCTCAACGTTTCGCTGCTGAAGGCGCGCAGGTCATTCTCACCGCCCGCACTGTGGGTGGGCTGGAAGCGGTGGATGATGCCATCCGCGCCCGGGGCGGCAACCCAGCCACCATCGTGCCGCTGGATCTGCGCCAGGGCGAGATGATTGACGCGCTTGCCGCAGAAATTTTCAAGCGCTACGACCGGCTCGATATTCTGGTCGGCAACGCCGCGATGCTTGGCTCGCTTTCGCCCCTGTCGCACGCCCTGCCCGCAGAATTTGAGGATATTTTCAAAATCAATGTTACCGCCAATTACCGCCTGCTGCGTGCACTCGACCCCTTGCTTCGGCGATCGGATGCCGGGCGCGTCATCATGGTCACCTCGGGGGCGGCCGCCGCGCCGCTGGCCTACTGGGGGCCTTATGCGGCCAGCAAAGCCGCACTCGAACATCTCACCCTTACCTATGCGGCCGAAATCCGCCAGACCAGCATCCGCGCCAATCTGATTGACCCTGGCGCAGTAAGGACTAAAATGCGCGCGCAGGCCTTTCCCGGCGAGGACCCAACGAGCCTGCCCACGCCTGAAGCGATCACCGATTTGTTTGTTGAATTGGCGGGAGCAAAGGCCCCGCAGGGAAGAATTATTCGCGTTTAACCTGAGGAGAAAGTCATGTTCACCAGTCTCAAACAGAAATTGACCCATGCGGCGGATTCGCTCCGCACCGCGCCCGTCAAAGAGACGCTGCATCAGGTCGGTGAGTCGATTGAGCGGCTGGAGGTAAAACAGAAGCTCGCCGCCGCCCAGTCGCGTTGGGAGGCCTCGCCCATGAAAGCCAAAGTCGATGAACTGGGCGTAGAGGTGAATCGCGCCTTCACCACCCACCCCAAATCCATCGGAGAAACTTACCTGCAACATTTGTGGTTTACCACCCGCATGTCGCTGCGGCTGATTGCTACTGGCCTCGCGCTGTTGCTGCACGGCCTGTTCCCATTTCTTTTTACAGGTACAGCGAGCCGCGAGTTTGATGCGATTTATAACATTATGAGAAAACGCATTGCGCCGTCGGACTTACTCAAAAGCCATGAACAGGCGCAAAACTCTGAGCACTGAACCCTACCCGATTGCCATGATCGGCGGCGGCTTTTCGGGCACGCTTTGCCTCATTCAACTGGCCCGCCAGTCACGAAAAAAATTGCGCCTCCTGCTTGTCAACCGTGATCATCTGGCGCGCGGGCTGGCCTACGGCACAAATGACCCCTCGCATCTGCTGAATGTGACGGCGGGCAAAATGAGTGCCTTCAGCGATATGCCGGAAGATTTTCTGAACTGGCTCAAGCGCCACCCTGAAACACAGCATTTCACGGCGGGGGATTATGTGCCACGCCTTTATTATGGCCAATATCTCGCCGATCTTCTGGCCGCTACCCTGCACGATTCGGCGCATGATATCTGTATCGTCGAAGCTGAGGCAACCCGACTCGAACCGCAGGCAGAGGGGGGCTTTGCGATTTTTACCAGTATCGGGGAATTTCATGCCTTGAAGGTAGTTTTGGCACTGGGGAATGAGCCGCTGGCAATTCCTGAGGACACAAAACATCGTATTACGCCGCAGCAACTAGCGTCGCATCCTTTGCCTGCTGACCCCAGCGCCATCATCGAGATTTATGGGGCGGGACTGACGGCGGTGGATTGTTATCTGAGCTTGCGCGCGCGTGGCTGGGCTGGGAAAATCCGCATGGTCTCGCGTGCGGGTCGCTTACCGCAGCCGCATCTGGCAGCGCCCAGCCCCTGTCTCTGGCCGGGCACGCTACCCTTGCGCCTGAGCGAACTTCTGCACTGTATGCGTCAAAAGATCCGCAGCGGGGCTCCCTGGCAGCAGGTGGTGGATAGTTTGCGTCCGCACCTCACCCATATCTGGGCGGCACAAACCATCAAGGCGCGCCAGTATTTCTTGAAAAAATATTTCGGGTTATGGAACATCCATCGCCACCGTATGGCGCCGCAGATCTGGGCACAGATGCACGCCGACCCGCAATTTGAAATTCTTGCGCTTAATCGCCCTCCGCCTCCAACGCTCACGCCTGCAGCCCTCACCATTCATGCGATTGGTCAGACCTATAAAACCGCCGATATCCAAAACCCCCTGCTGCGGCAGTTGCTGAGCGATGGGCTGGTGACAACCCATGCGACGGGCTATGGGCTTGCCACCGAGGATTATCGCTGCATTGGTAAAAGTGATGGGCTCTATACCCTCGGTCCGCTCCTGATCGGCGAGCGGCTGGAAACCACCGCCGTGCCGGAACTTCGCGTCCAGGCCGAAACACTCGCCGCAGCATTGCTGAGCGTCACCCGAAGCGTCTAAAAATCCAGTCACAACACAAACCGCCCTTTTCCTTGACTTTGCCGGGGCAGGTTCTTACAACACACGCCTTACTTGGAATGGGTTCGTAGCTCAGGTGGTTAGAGCGCACGCCTGATAAGCGTGAGGTCGGAAGTTCAACTCTTCCCGGACCCACCATCCTATGCCCTGCGGGCTTCGGGTGGCTTACGCCTGGGGGTTGCTGTACGAGTACAGTGAGTGTTGGAACAGATTCCCGTCGGCAGCTTTAATCACCGCAGGTTTGTCCTGAAGCCAGTCAGGCTAGAGCGCCTTCCGCATACAAACTGCATCAGCGCGGGAGCCGTCAGGGTGGGAATAATAATCCTTCCGGACACTGAATTTCTCGAATCCCTGCTGTTCATATAGGGTCTGGGCAGCGGTATTAGTGACGTTGACCTCAAGTGTCATGGTCTTGGCACCCATATCGCGCGCAGTATGGGTGGCGTAATCAAGAAGCACCAGCCCCACCCCCTCACGCCGATGGTCGGGCAAGACACCCATCGACAATAAATCGCATTGGTCCTCAATCACCCAGCACAATACGAACCCGACTGGTTTTTTATCCGTGCCGTAAGCCATGCCGGCAAAAACTCCCGTGCGTTCAAAGAAACTCTCAAATTCGAGATAGCCCCAGCCTTTAGCAAAACATTTG
>JAJTIB010000218.1 GCA_021300075.1 Rickettsiales bacterium | reverse complement strand
TTTTACCAGCCGCGATCTGATCCATTACCGTGCCCGCAATATCCTGCCATGGCGACGGATAGACGGCGTGCTCACCCTCGCCACCAGCGATCCTTCGGCAGCGCTCAATGAATGGCTGACGGCGCATTATGGCGAACCCGTCGCTCTTGTAGTTACCTCCCCGCGCGATATTCGCCGCACTATCCGCCAGTTAGGACGCAGTGCTATCAACCGTCAGGCGATTTTCAGCCTCAAGCGCCAGACTCCGCATTTAAGTGCTGCACGCACCGTCACCCGTCCTCAACTGGTACGACTGGTTGTGGCGCTTGCCCTCATCGGCGCGGGCATCGCCCTTGCGCCTCAAGGCGATGTGTGGTTTGCGCTGATTGTTGCCACCAACCTCTTTTATTTGACGACGCTGATCTTCAAACTCTATCTCTATTTTGTCTGGCGCAGCCTGCCAAAACCCATAGCCGATCCCACCCGCATCGAGGAGTGTGATTTACCGCTCTACGCGATTCTCGTGCCGCTTTATCATGAATCTGCCCCCACCATCCGCCAGATACTGCGCGCGATCGCGACCCTCGAATACCCGCCCTACCTGCTTGAGGTGAAGATTATATGCGAGGAGGACGACGCCGATACCATTCAGGCGGTGAAAGATGCAGCCCCACCCGAATATTGCGATCTGGTGCTGGTTCCGGCAAGTGCACCAAGGACCAAACCCAAAGCCTGCAATGTAGCACTTGCTGATGTGACCGCCGAATTCGTGGTGATTTTCGACGCCGAGGATATTCCCGCCGCCGACCAGCTGAAAAAAGCCGTCTCCCGATTCCGCGAGTTACCTCTCGACGTGGCCTGTCTGCAGGCGCCGCTCAACTATTACAACCGCGATGAAAATCTTCTGACACGGCTTTTTTCCATCGAATACGGCTCGTTATTCGGCCAGATGTTGCCGGCACTGCAGGCACTTGCCATCCCCATGCCGCTTGGGGGCACGAGCAATCATTTACGCACGGCGGCGCTGCGAAAAGTGGGCGGGTGGGACGCGTTCAACGTCACTGAGGATGCGGATTTAGGCATTCGCCTGAGCTATTTCGGCTATCGCACCGAAATGCTCGACTCACTGACCCTCGAAGAAGCGCCGATTACCTTTCGCGCCTGGTTCAAGCAACGCGCACGCTGGATTAAGGGGTACCTGCAAACTTGGCTGGTCTATACCCGCGATACACGCGACCTCAAAAAACGGCTGGGTCGGGTGGGCTATTATGGCTTTCATTTCTTTATCGGTGCACCCGCCCTCACTTTTTTACTGGCGCCGTTTTTCTGGGTGATATTTCTTATCTCGCTCCTGGGACTATTTCCCACCATGCTGCTTCCCTGGGTACTTACGCTCTGCGTACTGTCACTTTGCGGTGGCATCGTAAGTCACTGGCTGTTTGCCCGCACCACCATCCGCGCTCAGGGCTGGATGGGCAGCAAAATCCGGCAGGCTGGGTGGTATTACCCCTTCTACTGGCTGCTGCATTCTATCGCCGCCGTCAAAGCCCTGAGCGACCTTGCCCTGCGCCCCCATCACTGGGAGAAAACCCGGCATGGGGTGAGCAAGCTGGTGGAGGTTTAGGGGATCCATTTCCCTATTGACAGCCGCCGCTTCGGTCGATAAAAACCGCCCTCCAGGACAGAAGGTGACGTATGAAAGTAATGAGCTCATTGAAATCGGCCAAGAAACGTGACAAAAACTGCCGCGTGGTGCGCCGCAAAGGCCGTCTTTACGTCATCAACAAGCAGAATCCACGGATGAAAGCGCGTCAGGGCTAACCCGCTCGTGGCCAATCGCTGGTTTCGACTCCCGAATCTGCGCCGCCTGCTCACTGCCGCGCTCGTTTCCTATCTACTGTTCGGCGCGGGGATGTATCTTTTCCAGCGCCAGTTCATGTATTTCCCCGACGGCTCAGAGGCACTGCCTTTGAACTACGATCTCGAAAATTTTACCCGAGTCCCACTGATAAGTGGCGATGGCACGGCGATTGCTGTCTGGGTGCACCCCGCGCGCACGGGGATGAATACCATCGTCTATTTTCATGGCAATGCCGGGCATCTGGGCTACCGGGCCGATAAATTCCGCGCCTTTGCCGAAGCCGGGTTCGGGCTGGTGGCCGTCAGCTATCGTGGCTATGGCGGTTCCGAAGGGCAGCCCACTGAAACCGGGCTTTATGACGATGCCGCGACTGCTCTCAGTTATGCACTCAACACACTGCATATCCCCGAAAACAATGTCATCCTTTATGGCGAGTCGCTGGGCACGGGCATTGCCACGCATCTGGCCACGACCCACCCGCAGATTGCGCTGCTGGTTCTCGAAGCGCCCTACCGATCAGTCGAGGCTCGGGCGCAGGAGCTTTATCCCTATCTGCCAGTGCACTATCTCATCAAGGACCGCTATCCGCAAGCCGCTCTGATGGCCGAGGTCAAAGCACCAGTTCTAATTTTCCACGGGACAGATGACGTCATCATACCTATCCAGCATGGCAGGGATGTTTATGCCGCCACCCAGGCGCCCAAACATCTGGTGGTATTTGAAGGCAAGGGTCACACG
>JAJTIB010000116.1 GCA_021300075.1 Rickettsiales bacterium | reverse complement strand
GATCAGGGAAGCGTTGGCCAGATGTTTCCACAGGGTGAAACGCTCCGAGAAGCTGGCGCCGCCATCTGCCACCAAACCATTCCCATTGCCGTTACAGGTAGCGATTGCTGAAGTGGTCTGGCCGTTAAGACAGCCAGGATTGCTGCCATCGCCGCCGGCGCTATCCCAATAATTTGTCGCATCCGGCATATCGCCGGGAAAGGAAGCGTATTTATCACGAAACGCCAGAACAGCGTCTTTGTATTTTCCGCGTTCGGTGATGACCGAAGCCACCTCGGCATTGCGAATCATGGTCTGGCCGACGAGAATTCCGCCGACGAGCAAGCCCAGAATTACCAGCACGATGGAGAGTTCGATGAGGCTGAATCCACGGCGTTGCATGGGGCGGCTCCTTGTTTTTAACCCGTATTAATTTGTCATTGCGAGGAGCGAAGCGACGCGGAAATCCATTTTTAACTTATAGCCAAGATGGATTGCTTCAGCCTGAAGGCCTCGCAATGACGGGGAAACTTCATTGACCACTCTACCCTTATCCGCGCCCTTTTTCACCTTCTTTTTTATCACATCCTACCAGGGATAGAATGGGCACGTGGCGCGCCCACTATATTTTGATAGATTTTTAGTGATATCCGTGTTCTATTCAATCTGTGCCGCGGTGGTTCTCACCGAAGAGCACGGATGATCGCTTGGGCAGGAAAAAAGCGGCGACCGTGTAGCTGGGCGACCGATTTTTCTAAGCCGGGTGACCATCCCCCTCAACCCCTGAGGCAGGAAGGAACTTCTTTATGTCCGCAACTATGTCCCCCGTAAATGAATTTTCCGCTAACCCTCTCGATCTCGCTGAGCAGGTATTTGAAGAACGCGACTGGTTATGCGATCGGCCACTGGCCGAGGAACTCGTTGCCGAAGTCCAGTCGGGCTGGTGCAATTACCGCATCTGGTTTACCTGGCAGGCGGATTTGAGTGTGCTGATTTTCACCTGTGCTTACGATATTAAAATTCCCGAGCGCCAGCGAGCAAAAATTTATCCGCTGTTGGCGCGCGTAAATGAGAAGTTATTCCTCGGGCATTTTGACCTCGGCGCGGAAGATGGGCTTATCATGTTCCGCCATGCGCTGCTGCTGCGCGGCGGGCAGGGCGCTACTCCGGAACAGATGGAAGATCTTCTCGATGTCGCGATCCAGGAATGTAATCGTTTTTACCCGGCTTTTCAGTCCGTGCTTTGGGGCGGGAATACGGTCGAGGAAGCGCTTGAAATTGCACTGCTTGAGACGGTGGGAGAAGCCTAGTATTTTGAATTGCTTCCGGCTCATGCTTCTGTCTTTGCCATGAAGCGTGCTCAAGGCTGGCTCGCGCTTCTGCGCTCGCATGACACTGTTGTAAAAGTGAACCTTTAGGATTGGCTCATCCAACCTGCTTCAAGGCTAGTAATTGCCCCCGTTTCAGAGTATGAGGGGGCGAATGGAAAACTTACGCGCATTCACCATACTCATTCTCGGGGGCGGCAATATGGGCAGTGCCATCGCCGCGCGCTGGGTGGCGGCCGGCCATCCGCCCGCGCACATCATGGTGGTCGAGCCCAGCGCCCTGCGCCGTGCCGCGCTTAATGATTTGGGGCTGGTGACTGTTGCGGCACTTGAAGATGTTTCCGTCACGCCGGATTTGTTGCTGCTGGCTATTAAACCGCAATCTTTTGCGGAAGTGAAATCGGGATTGCAAAAACGCTGGTCGGATGTGTTGGTGATTTCCATCATGGCAGGGGTAATGCTGGCGGAAATTCCCAGCACGCGCCGCGCGCGGGTGATGCCGAATCTACCGGTTAGTCTTGGACTCGGTATGAGTGTTTGTTGCGCGCCCACCCTTTCGCCCGATGACCGAAAGAAAGTGGATGATTTATTTACCGCCTGCGGCGAAGTGGCGTGGCTTGAAGATGAAAAGCAATTTCACGCCGTGACCGCGATTTCCGGTTCCGGCCCAGCCTATCTTTTCAGCTTCATGGAGGCGTTTGAAGCCGCCGCCCGCACACTCGGGTTGGAGGCTAATCTGGCGCACCAACTGGTCACCCAGACCCTGCGCGGGTCTGTCGCTATGGCCAGCGCGCCACAGGCGGACGTGGCCCTTCTGCGAGCCCAGGTTACAAGTAAGGGCGGCACCACTGAGGCTGCACTGGAATTTCTGTATCAGCCGTTGCAGCCCCTGCTGAAACAGGCGGTGCACGCGGCGGCCGAACGCTCCCTTGCGCTTACGAAATCAGCCTGAACTGACCTGTTTATATTGCAGCGCAACAAGAGCCTTGACATATTTATTCAGGCTCCTTATATTGCGGCGCAGCAAGGCGGGGTTTGCTTTACGACTAGATATGCGACCCCTGCCATGTTGGAAAAAACTTTAGTAATATCAATTAGGAGATGATTTATGGCTGCTCAGAACCCTTTTGCCGATGCGATGAAAGTATTCGGTGATTTTAAAGCCCCGCAAATGCCTACCATTGATGTGAATGGTGTGCTGGCTTTCAACCGTCGGAATGCTGAGGCTGCTTCGGCTGCCTCACAATGTATGGCTGAAGGTCTGCAAACGATTGCCCGCCGGCAGGCAGAACTTGCCCGCGCGCAGGTGGATAAAGTGCTGAAAACCACTAAGGACATGATGACCGGTGGTTCACCGGAAGTAAACACCACCAAACAGATGGAACTGGCAAAAACCATGTTCGAAAATTCGCTCAGCAACCTGCGCGAAGTATCGGAACTGGTCACCAAGTCCGGCTTTGAATTGTTTGACGTGGTTAATCGTCGCGCTGCGGAAAGTCTTGATGAGATCACCAGCCTCAGCGGAAAAGCTGCCAAAAAATCGGCATCTTCGGCGAATTAATTTCATACAATTTTCACGCGGAAGCGCTCCGTCAGAGTTCAATCTGGCGGGGCGTTTTTGTTTTTACTTGCGAGGTAGCGGGCTTTACGCTAAAGCCAGCCCAAATTCCTGACTTCATTATTCAAAACTATCCCAACCAACGGAGCACCCCATGGCTAAAGAGAAATTCAACCGCACCAAGCCGCACTGCAATATCGGCACGATCGGCCACGTGGATCACGGCAAGACTTCGCTGACGGCGGCGATCACGAAAATTCTTGCCGAGACGGGCGGTGCGACCTACCGCGCCTATGACTCGATTGACGCGGCACCGGAAGAAAAAGCGCGTGGTATCACGATTGCAACCGCGCATGTGGAATATGAGACGCAGAAGCGCCACTACGCGCATGTGGATTGCCCGGGCCACGCGGATTATGTGAAGAACATGATCACGGGTGCGGCGCAGATGGACGGCGCGATTCTGGTTGTTTCCGCGGCTGACGGCCCGATGCCGCAAACGCGCGAGCATATCCTCCTGGCGCGTCAGGTGGGCGTTCCATCGATTGTGGTGTTTCTGAATAAATGCGACATGGTGGACGACAAGGATCTGCTGGATCTGGTCGAGATGGAAGTGCGCGAGCTTCTCTCCAAATATAACTATCCGGGCGACAAAACGCCGATCATTCACGGCTCGGCACTCGCGGCGCTCGAAGGCACGAATCCGACGCTCGGCAAAGACGCGATTTTAAAATTGATGGAAGCGGTGGACACCTTTATTCCGCAGCCTGAGCGTCCGAAAGACAAGCCATTCCTGATGCCGATTGAGGACGTGTTTTCGATCGCTGGCCGCGGTACGGTAGTCACGGGTCGCATTGAGCGCGGCATCATCAAAGTGGGCGAGGAGATTGAGATTGTCGGTATCCGCCCGACCACGAAAACGACCTGCACCGGTGTGGAGATGTTCCGCAAGCTGCTGGATGAAGGCGAGGCTGGCGAGAATGTGGGGATTCTGCTGCGCGGCACGAAGCGCGAAGAAGTGGAGCGTGGCCAGGTGCTCGCCAAGCCTGGCTCGATCACGCCGCATACGAAGTTTGAGGCTGAGGCCTATATTCTGACCAAGGATGAAGGCGGGCGTCATACGCCATTTTTCACCAATTACCGGCCGCAATTTTACTTCCGCACGACGGACGTGACCGGTGTGGTGCATTTGCCCGCGGGCACCGAGATGGTGATGCCGGGCGATAACATCAAAATGGAAATCGAGCTGATCGCGCCGATCGCGATGGATCAGGGTCTGCGTTTTGCGATCCGCGAGGGCGGCCGCACGGTAGGTGCGGGCGTTGTGGCGAAGGTGATTGCGTAAGGGAAAAGGCGGTCAGTGGCCGGTGGTCAGTGATCAGTAAGTAAGGAAGAAGGGGAGGAGTGGGTAAGAAATCTGTGGGTGTGTGGTTGTTGAATACTGACCACTCGCCACTGGCGACTGACCACTGCAAAAATTATGGCAACGATGACGAACCAGAAAATACGGATTCGCCTGCAGGCTTATGATCATGCGGTGCTTGATCATTCGGCCAAGGAAATCGTGAATACTGCGCGCCGGACGGGGGCGCAGGTGCGTGGCCCGGTGCCTCTGCCGCGTCATATTGCGCGCTTCACGGTGAACCGTTCGCCGCATATCGACAAAAAATCGCGTGAGCAGTTTGAGATTCGTACCCACAAACGCCTGATTGATATTGTCGAGCCGACCCCGCAGACGGTGGATGCGCTTGGCAAGCTCGATCTTGCAGCCGGGGTGGATGTGGAAATCACCGTACTTGGCGATGCGGCCTAAGGGAGAATGACCATGCGTACTGGAATTATTGCACAAAAAATGGGAATGACCCGCGTGTTTGACGAGGACGGTCAAAGCGTTCCCGTCACCGTTTTGCATATTGAAGCGCTTGAAGTGGTTGCCAATCGTACCAAGGACAAGGACGGCTACAACGCCGTGCAGCTGGGGTTTGGTAAGGCCAAAGTCAGCCGCGTCAGTAAAGCCATGAAAGGGCATTTTGCGAAGGCCAATGTTGTGCCCAAGCGCAAAGTTATCGAATTCCGCGTTGCGGCAGATGCAGTATTACCAGTGGGTCAGGAAATCCGTGCGGATCATTTTGTTCCCGGTCAGTTTGTTGATGTCAGCGCAAAAACCAAGGGCAAGGGCTTTGCTGGGGTCATGAAGCGCTGGAATTTCGCCGGTCTTGAAGCCTCGCATGGCGTTTCGATATCGCACCGTTCGCATGGTTCTACCGGTCAACGTCAGGACCCGGGCCGCGTGTTCAAGGGCAAAAAAATGGCCGGCCATCTCGGGGTCGAGCGAGTAACGATTCAGAATCTCGAAATCATGCAGGTGGATGCAGCGCGCAATCTGGTGCTGGTACGTGGTGCTGTTCCGGGCGTGGACAATGCGCTCGTTGAGGTGCGTGATGCCGAAAAACGTGCGCGTCCTGCTAATGCCCCATACCCGGCCGTGAAGAAAGCCGAAGCCGCAACGCAGACGGAAGCTCAGGCACCTGCCGATGCTCCAGCAAAAGCCGAATAGCGAGGATGTATGAAACTTCATGTTGTCACATTAGATAATAAGGCTGCCGGCGAGGTAGAGCTTGCCGATGCGATCTTTGGCCTCACCCCGCGCAAGGATATTCTGCAGCGCGTGGTCGAATGGCAGCGCAGCAAAGCGCGTGCGGGCACTCATAAAACCAAGGATCGCTCGGAAGTAAGCGGTACTGGCAAAAAACCCTTCAAGCAGAAAGGCACTGGTAATGCCCGTCAGGGTACGCTGCGTGCACCGCAGCATGAGGGTGGTGGTCGGGCCCATGGTCCGGTCGTGCGCTCGCATGCGTATGATCTTCCCAAGAAAGTCCGCAAACTCGGGATGCGCCACGCGCTCTCGGCCAAGCAGGCGGAAGGGAAACTGATTGTGGTGGATTCTCTGGCGGTGAAGGCGGCGAAAACTAAAACCATGGCCGCGAATTTTAAGAAACTCGGCCTCACCAAG